>NZ_JBHXKE010000132.1:0-25782 GCF_042722765.1 Kitasatospora sp. NPDC058406 | reverse complement strand
GGAGACCCGGGCGCCGTCCTCCAGGCTCAGCGCGCCGGCCACCACCGCGGCGGCGATCTCGCCCTGCGAGTGGCCGAGGACGGCGTCGGGGTGGATGCCGTGGTGCTGCCAGAGAGCGGCGAGGGAGACCATCACCGCCCACAGGGCGGGCTGGACGACGTCGACGCGTTCGAGGGGTTCGCCGCTGCGCAGGAGGTCGCTCAGGGACCAGTCGACGTGTGGGGCGAGGGCCTTCTCGCACTGGGTGATCTTCTCGGCGAAGACGGGTTCGGTGTCGAGGAGTGCGGCGGCCATGCCGGGCCACTGGGAGCCCTGGCCGGGGAAGACGAAGACGGTGCGGCCGGGGTGGTGGGGGGTGCCCTGGACGAGGTCGGGGTGGGGGGTGTCCTCGCTGAGTGCGGTGAGGGCGTCGTGCAGTCGGTGGTGGGTGCCGATGGTGACGGCGCGGTGGTCGAAGGCGGTGCGGCCGGTGGCGAGTGAGTGGGCGATGTCGGTCGGGTGCCCGTCGAGGGTCAGCAGTTGTGCGGCCTGGTCGCGCAGCGCTTCGGGGGAGCGGGCGGACAGCAGCCAGGGGACGACCGTGTCCGCGTCGTGCTCCGGGTCCGCGGGCTCCGGGTCCGCAGGCTCGTTCTCGTGGGCCTGTTCGAGGACGACGTGGGCGTTGGTGCCGCTCACGCCGAAGGAGGAGACGCCGGCCCGGCGCGGCCGCCCGTCCTCGGTCTCCCAGGCACGGGCCTCCTTCAACAGCTCCACCGCCCCCGCCGACCAGTCCACCTGCGGGGTCGGGCCGTCCACGTGCAGGCTCTTGGGCAGTACCCCGTGCCGCATCGCCAGGACCGTCTTGATCACCCCGCCGACCCCGGCGGCGGCCGAGGTGTGCCCGATGTTGGACTTCAGCGAGCCCAGCCAGAGCGGCCGGCCCTCGGGCCGGTCCTGGCCGTAGGTGGCCAGCAGCGCCTGGGCCTCGATCGGGTCGCCGAGCCGCGTGCCGGTGCCGTGCCCCTCCACCGCGTCGACCTCGGCGGCCCGCAGGCCGGCGTCGGCCAGTGCCGCGCGGATCACCCGCTGCTGGGAGGGGCCGTTGGGGGCGGTCAGGCCGTTGCTCGCACCGTCCTGGTTGACGGCCGTGCCCCGGACCACGGCGAGCACGGGGTGCCCCAGCCGCCGCGCGTCGCTGAGCCGCTCCAGCAGCAGGATGCCCGCGCCCTCGCCGAAGCCCGTCCCGTCGGCGGCGGCCGCGTACGGCTTGCACCGCCCGTCCGGCGCGAGCCCGCCCTGCCGGCTGAACTCGACGAACAGCTCCGGGCTGGACATCACGGTCACGCCGCCCGCCAGCGCCAGGTCGCACTCCCCGTGCCGCAGGGACCGGGCGGCCAGGTGGAGGGCGACCAGCGAGGAGGAGCAGGCGGTGTCCACCGTGACGGCGGGGCCCTCCAGGCCGAAGACGTACGCCAGCCGGCCGGACACGATGCTGCCCGAGTTGCCGGTGCCGAGGAAGCCCTCGACCTCCTCCGGGATGTGCGGCAGCAGCCGGGCCGCGTAGTCCTGCTGCATCAGGCCGACGAAGACACCGGCCGACGCACCGGCCAGCCCGGTCGGGTCGATGCCGGCCCGTTCGAAGGCCTCCCAGGTGATCTCCAGGAGCAGCCGCTGCTGCGGGTCCATCGCCACGGCCTCGCGCGGCGAGATGCCGAAGAACTCCGCGTCGAAGCCGCCGACGGCGTCCAGGAAGCCGCCCTCCCGGGCGTAGGAGGTGCCGCGGTGCTCGGGGTCGGGATCGTAGAGCGCCTCCAGGTCCCAGCCGCGGTCGGCCGGGAACGGCCCGACGCCGTCGGCGCCCTCGGCGACCAACCGCCACAGCTCGTCCGGGGTGCGCACGCCGCCCGGGAAACGGCAGCCCATCGCGACGATCGCGATCGGGTCGTCGCCGGTGGCCGCGGTCGCGCCGGTCCCGCGGGCCCGGCCTGCCGCCGGGGCCCCGGCCGCGCCGTCCTGGGCGCCGAAGAGCTCGGCCCGCAGGTGCCGTGCGAGCACGGTCGGCGACGGGTGGTCGAAGACCAGCGTGGCGGGCAGCCGCAGGCCGGTCGCCAGGTTCAGCCGGTTGCGCAGCTCGACGGCGGCGAGCGAGTCGAAGCCCAGGTCGCGGAAGGCCCGGCCTGCCTCCACCGCCTCCGGCGAGGCGTGGCCGAGCACGGCCGCCACCTGGGAGCGGATCAGGGCCAGCAGCGCGGGCTCCCGCTCGGCCGCGGGCAGCGCGCCCAGCGGGCCGCCCGGCGTGCCGTCGGGCGCCGCGCGGGTGGCCGAGCGCCGCAGCGGCCCGCGCACCAGTGCGCGCAGCAGGCCGGGAACCGGGCGGGTCTCGGCGTCGGCCCGCAACGCCGCCAGGTCCAGCCGGATCGGGACCAGGGCGGGCCGGTCGACGGCGAGCGCCGCGTCCAGCAGCGCCAGGCCCTGCGCGGTGGTGAGCGCGGGCATCCCGGAGCGGGCCAGCCTGCGCTCGCCTTCCTCGTCCAGCACGCCGGTCAGCGCGCTGCGCTGGGCCCAGAGCGTCCAGGCCAGCGACTGCCCGGCCAGGCCGCGGGCCCGCCGGTGCTGCGCGAGGGCGTCCAGGACGGCGTTCGCCGCCGCGTAGTTGGCCTGCCCGGGGCCGCCGAAGACGCCGGCCGCCGAGGAGAACAGCACGAACGCGGCCAGTGGCAGACCGGCGGTCAGCTCGTGCAGGTGCAGGGCCGCCTCGGCCTTGGGCGCGAGGACGGCGTCCAGACGCTCCGGGGTCAGCGCGGTGAGCACACCGTCGTCCAGCGCGCCCGCGGCGTGCACCACGGCGGTCAGCGGGTGCGCGGCCGGGACGTCGGCCAGCAGCGCGGCCAGCGCCGCGCGGTCGCCGACGTCGCACGCCGACACCGTGACGGCGGCGCCCGCCCCGGCGAGTTCGGCGGCCAGTTCGGCGGCGCCCGGGGCGGTGGGCCCCTGACGGCCGGCCAGCAGCAGGTGCCGCACGCCGTGCGCGCGCACCAGGTGCCGGGCGACCTCGGCGCCCAGCGTGCCGGTGCCACCGGTGATCAGCACGGTGCCGTCCGGGTCCAGGGCCGCGGGCGGGCCGTCGGGCGCCGGGATCCGGGCCAGCCGGGGCGCGCGCAGCAGGCCGTCGCGCACCGCGAGCTGGTCCTCGGCGTTCGGCGCGCCGAACGCGGCGGCCGCCGCCGGGAGCAGCGCGGACGCGTCCGCGGGCAGGTCCAGCAGACCGAACCGGCCGGGGTGTTCGGCCAACGCCGAACGCACCAGGCCCCAGACGCCGCTGTGCGCGAGGTCGGGGACGTCCTCGTCCGGGCCGGTGGCCACCGCCCCGTCGGTCACCAGGACGAGGCGGGAACCGGTGAACCGCTCGTCCGACAGCCACCCCTGCAGCAGGCCGAGCGCGCGGTGCGCCGACTCGCGGACGCTCGCCGCGCCGCCGACCCGCACCAGCACCACCGGCGGGGCGTCGGTGAGCCCCGGGAGGTCGTCCGGTGCGTCGAGCAGGGTCCACCGGGCGGTGTCGGCGGGGGCGCCGGCCTCGACGGGGACCCACTCCAGGCCGAACAGCGACTCGTTCCCCCGGGGGGTGCCCGGCGCGCCGTCGGCCGGGGCCGGGCGCAGCACCAGCGCGTCCACCGTGGCGACCGGCCGCCCGGCCGGGTCGGCGGCGGCCAGCGCCAGGGTGTTCTCACCGGTCGGGGTCAGCCGCAGCCGCAGCGCCGCGGCGCCCGAGGCGTGCAGGGTCACGCCGGTCCAGCTGAACGGCATCCGCCCCTCGGCCGCCGGGCCCAGCCCGGTGGCGTGCAGGGCCGCGTCCAGCAGCGCCGGGTGCAGTCCGTAGCGGCCCGCCTCGCCCTGCTGACCGGCGCTCAGCTCGGCCTGCGCGAACAGCTCCCCGCCGCGCTGCCAGGCCGCCGTCAGCCCCTGGAACGCCGGGCCGTAGCCGAAACCGGCCGCGGCGAAGCGCGGGTACATCCCGGTCAGGTCGAGCGGGACGGCGCCGGCCGGCGGCCACTGGTCCAGCTCCTCGCCCTCGCGGACCGCCTCGGCCGCGGACGGCGCGCCCAGCAGTCCCTCGGCGTGCCGCACCCAGGCCGCCTCCGGGTCCGCCTCGGGGGACTGCGCGTGCAGCGTGACGGGCCGCTCGCCGCGACCGTCCGGCGGGCCGACCGTCAGCCGCAGCCGCACGCCGCCCCGCTCGGGCAGCACCAGCGGCGCACCGAGGGTGAACTCCCGCACGACCGGGCAGCCGACCTGGTCGCCGGCCCGGACCGCGAGGTCCAGGAACGCCGTTCCGGGCAGCAGCACCGAGCCGCGGACGGCGTGGTCGGCCAGCCACGGGTGGGTGCGCAGCGAGAGCGAGCCGGTGAAGACCACGCTGTCCTGGTCGGCGAGCGTCACCATGGCGCCCAGCAGCGGGTGCCCGGCAGTTTCCAGGCCCGCCGCCGCCAGGTCGCCGGGCGCCGCCGAGGCGTCGTCCAGCCAGTAGTCCTCGCGCTGGAAGGCGTAGGTCGGCAGCTCCACCGGCGCCGCCGGGCGACCGCCGAAGACGGCGTCCCAGTCGATCGGCACCCCGCGCAGCTGGAGCTCCCCCAGCGAGGCGAGCAACCGGGCCGGGCCGCCCTCGCCGCGGCGCAGCGTGCCCAGCACGCAGGCGTCCGCGCCGGCCGCCTCCGCGCTGTCCTGGATCGCGGGGGTGAGCACGGGGTGCGGGCCGGCCTCCAGGAAGACCTGGTAGCCGTCGGCCAGCAGGGCCCCGGTGGCGGCCTCGAACTCCACGGTGCGGCGCAGGTTGCGGTACCAGTACGCGGCGTCCAGCCCGGCGGTGTCCAGCGGGGCGCCGGTGACGGAGGAGTAGAACGGCACCCGGCCCGCCCGCGGCGTGATGCCCGCCAGCTCGCGCAGCAGCTCCTGCTCGACGGCGGCGACCTGCGGGCCGTGCGAGGCGTAGTCCACCGGGACGTCCCTCGCCCGCTCGCCCGCGGCGGTCAGCTCGGCCGTCAGCTCGGCGAGCGCCTGCGGCTCGCCGGACACCACGACGGCGGACGGCCCGTTCACCGCGGCCAGCGCCAGGCGCTCGCCCCACGGCGCGATCCGGGCCCGGACCTGCTCGGCCGGCAGCGCGACGGAGAGCATCCCGCCCTGCCCGGCGAGCGCCCGCAGCGCCCGGCTGCGCAGTGCGACCACCTTGGCGCCGTCCTCCAGGCTCAGCGCGCCGGCGACGACGGCGGCAGCTATCTCGCCCTGGCTGTGGCCGACCACGGCGGCCGGTTCGACGCCGTAGGACGCCCAGACGGCGGCCAGGGAGACCATCACGGCGAAGAGCAGCGGCTGCACCTCCTCCACCCGCTCGACCGGCTCGCCCGAGCGCAGCAGCTCCACCGGGGAGCGCTCCGACCACGGGGCGAGCGCCGCCGCGCAGTCGGCCATCCGCCGGGCGAAGACCGGTTCGCGGTCGAGGAGTTCGATCGCCATGCCGGCCCACTGCGTGCCCTGTCCGGGGAACACCATGGCCAGCGCGCCGCCGGTCCCCGCCCGGCCGCGCAGCAGTCCGGGCGCCTCCTCGTCGGCGGCCAGCGCCGCGAGCCGCTCCAGGAAGCCGTCCCGGTCCTCCGCGACCAGCACCGCGCGGTGGTCCAGGGCGGCGCGGGTGGTCGCCAGTGCGTGCCCGACCTCCGCCGGGCCCGCGTCGGGACGCTCCAGCAGGTGTGCGCGCAGCCGCTCGGCCTGGGCGCGCAGCGCGGGCGCGGTGTGGCCGGAGAGCACCCAGGGCAGCGGGCCGCGGGTGCGCGGCGCCGGGCCGTCGGCGTGCGGGCCGTCCGCGTGCGGGCCGTCCGCGTGCGGGTCCAAAGCCGGGTCCGCGTCCGCGTCCGGGGCGGGCGTTTCGAGCGGCGGGGCGGCCTCCAGGACGACGTGCCCGTTGGTCCCGCTGACGCCGAAGGACGAGACCGCCGACCGCCGGGGCCGGCCGGTCTCGGGCCAGTCCCGCGCCTCGGTCACCAGCTCGACGGCGCCGGCCTCCCAGTCGACCTGCTCGGTGCGCCGCTCGGCGTGCAGGGTCGGCGGGACGATGCCGTGCCGCATCGCCAGCACCATCTTGATCACCCCGCCGACGCCCGCCGCGGCCTGGGTGTGGCCGATGTTGGACTTCAGCGAGCCCAGCAGCAGCGGCCGGTCCGCCGGGCGGTCCTGCCCGTAGGTGGCGAGCAGCGCCTGGGCCTCGATCGGGTCGCCCAGCGGCGTGCCGGTGCCGTGCGCCTCGACCACGTCGACGTCGGCGACGCCCAGCCGTGCGGCGGCCAGCGCCTGGCGGATCACCCGCTGCTGGGCCGGGCCGTTGGGCGCGGACAGCCGGCTGCTGGCGCCGTCCTGGTTGACGGCGGTGCCCCGGACGACGGCGAGCACCGGGTGCCCGTTGCGGCGCGCCTCGCTGAGCCGCTCCAGCAGCAGCAGTCCGACGCCCTCGCCCCAGCCGGTGCCGTCCGCGTCCGCCGAGAAGGACTTGCAGCGGCCGTCGGCGGCCATCCCGCCCTGCCGGCTCATCTCCACGAACGGCACCGGGGTGGACATCACCATCGCGCCGCCGGCCAGCGCCAGCGCGCACTCGCCGGAGCGCAGCGCCTGCGCGGCCAGGTGGATGGCCACCAGCGAGGAGGAGCAGGCGGTGTCCACGCTGAGCGTGGGGCCCTCCAGGCCGAAGGTGTAGGCCATCCGGCCGGAGGCGACGCTGTCGGAGCTGCCGTTGCCCAGGTAGCCGGCGACGTCCTCGGGCACCCGGCGCAGCCGCACCGCGTAGTCCTGGTACATCACGCCGAGGAAGACGCCGGTGCGGCTGCCGCGCAGCGTGCGGGCGTCGATCCCGGCGCGCTCGAAGGCCTCCCAGCCGGTCTCCAGCAGCAGCCGCTGCTGCGGGTCCATGGCCAGCGCCTCGCGCGGCGAGATGCCGAAGAGGCCGGGGTCGAAGGCGCCGACCCCGCTCAGGAAGCCGCCCTCGTCGGCGTAGCTGGTGTCCGGCCGTCCGCGGTCCTTGTCGACCAGCGCGTCCAGGTCCCAGCCGCGGTCGGCCGGGAACGGGGTGACGGCGTCGACACCGCCGGCGACCAGCTCCCAGAGCTCCTCGGGCGAGGTGACCCCGCCGGGGTAGCGGCAGCTCATCGCGACGACGGCGATCGGCTCGTGGTCCTTGGCCTCGACCTCCTGCAGTCGCTGGCGGGTGCGGTGCAGGTCGGTCGCGACACGCTTGAGGTAGTCGCGCAGCTTGTCGTCATTCACCGGTGGTCACCTTCGTCAGCGGGTTGCGGGGGTGCGGGGCACGCGGGTCCGGCGGCGTGTCCGTCATGACAGCCCCAGCTCGTTCTCGATGAAGTCGAAGAGGTCGTCGTCGCCGGCCGTGGCCATCCGTTCCTCCAGGCCGTCCGCCGGGCCGCCGGAGGCGTCCGGGGCGACCCGGGAGAGCAGGGCCTGGAGCCGCCCGGCCAGCGCCGGGTCCAGCGGGTCGGCGGCCAGCGCCTGTTCCAGCCGTTCCAGTTCGGCCAGCCCGGCGACCTGCGGCTCGGCGGGCGCCGGGACCAGCTGCTCGCCGAGGTGCGCGGCGATCGCGGTCGTGCTCGGGTGGTCGAAGAGCAGGGTGGCGGGCAGCCGCAGGCCGGTGGCCGCGCGCAGCCGGTTGCGCAGTTCGACGGCGGTCAGCGAGTCGAAGCCGAGTTCCAGCAGGCCGCGGTCGGCCGACACGCTCTCCTGCGGGGAGAAGCCCAGGATCAGGCCGACGTGCGAGCGGACCAGCTCCAGCAGCACCCGGGCCCGCTGCGGCTCGCCGAGTCCGGCCAGCCGGTGCAGCAGGGCCTGCGGCGCGTCCGCGGCGGCCGCTCCGGCCGCCGCCGCCTCGCGCCGGGCCGGCGCCCGGACCAGGCCGCGCAGCAGGGCGGGGACGCCGCCGGTGCCCGCCTGCGCCGCGATCGCCCGGGTGTCCAGCCGGACCGGCAGCACCATCGCCTCGTCCACGCCGTGCGCCGCGTCGAACAGTTCCAGGCCCTCCCGCGGGGCGAAGGCGACGATCCCGCCGCGCGCGATCCGCCGCAGGTCGGCCTCGTCCAGGCCGCCGGTCATGCCGGTGCTGTTCGCCCACAGGCCCCAGGCCAGCGAGCCGGCGGTCAGCCCCCGGGCCCGGCGGCGGTGCGCCAGGCCGTCGAGGAAGGCGTTGGCCGCCGCGTAGTTGCCCTGGCCCATGCCGCCGAAGACGCCGGCCAGTGAGGAGAAGAGCAGGAACGCGGAGAGCTTGGTCCCTTCCGTCAGCTCGTGCAGGTGGACGGCCGCGTCGACCTTGGGGCGCAGCGCGGTGTCGAGCTGTTCGGGCGTCATCTCGGCGACCAGGCCGTCGGCCAGCACGCCCGCGGCGTGCACCACGGCGGTCAGCGGGTGCTCGGCCGGCAGGCCGTCCAGCAGGGCGGCCAGCGCCTGCCGGTCGGCGGCGTCGCAGGCGGCCACCTCGACCAGTGCGCCGAGCCGGGTCAGTTCGTCGCGCAGCTCCGGGGCGCCCTCGGACAGCAGGCCGCTGCGGCTGGTCAGCACCAGGTGCCGCACGCCGTGCTCGGTCACCAGGTGACGGGCGACATGGGCGCCGATCGCGCCGGTGCCACCGGTGACCAGTACCGTGCCCTCGGGATCCCAGGCCGGCGTGGCCGGGTCCTCGGCGCGCGGCACCCGGGCCAGCCGGGGTACGAAGGCCGCGCCGTCGCGCAGTGCGACCTGCGGCTCGCCGCTCGCCAGCGCCGCGCCCAGCGCCGCCCGGGAGGAGGGCAGGTCGTCGAGGTCCAGCAGGACGAACCGGCCGGGGTTCTCGGTCTGCGCCGAGCGCAGCAGGCCCCAGACGGCGGCCTGCGCGAGGTCGGTGACGTCGTCGCCGGGCTGCGTCGCGACGGCCCCCTCGGTGACCAGCGCCAGGGTGCTGCCGGCCAGCCGGTCCTCGGCCAGCCAGTCGCGGACCGTCTCCAGCGCGTGCCCGGTGGCCGCCCGCACGGCGTCGGCCAGTGGCCCGGTGCCCTCCTGTCCGCAGCGGGCCAGCACCAGTGCGGGCACCGGCCCGTCGGCGGCGAGCAGGTCGGCGACGCGCCCGCCGGCCGGCAGCTCGGTCCAGGTCGCCGCGTCGGTGTCCGGCAGGGCCGGCCGCCTCCACTCGACCCGGTACAGCTCCTCGTGGAGGGCGGTGCGGGCCGGGCGCACCTGGTCGGCGGAGACCGGGCGCAGCACCAGCGACTCGGCCGAGGCGACCGGACGCCCGGTGCTGTCGGCGACCAGCACGGCCACCGAGTCGCGCCCGGTGGGCGTCAGCCGCAGCCGGACCGACGCCGCGCCCCGGGCGTGCAGGGCGACGCCGGTCCAGGAGAACGGCAGCCATCCCTGGCTCTCGCCCTCGGGCCCGGTGCCCGGCAGGACGTCGAAGACCAGTGCGTGCAGGGCGGCGTCCAGCAGCGCGGGGTGCAGGCCGTAGCGGCCGGCCTCGCCGCGCGGGCCGTCCGGCAGCTCGGCCTCGGCGAACACCTGCTCGCCGAGGCGCCAGGCCGCGCGCAGGCCCTGGAACGCCGGGCCGTAGCCGAAGCCGCCGGCGGCGAACCGCTCGTACAGGCCGTCGACGGGCAGCGGGACGGCGCCGGCCGGCGGCCACTGGGCGAGGTCCTCGGGCTCGGCGGGCGAGGCCGGGGCGAGCAGGCCGTCGGCGTGCCGGGTCCACTCCTCCTCGGGGCCGTCCTCCGGCCGGGCGTACACCGTCAGGCTCCGGGCGCCGGACGGCTCGGGGGCGCCGATCAGGAGCTGGAGCACCGTGCCGCCGGTGGCGGAGAGCACCAGGGGGGCCTGCAGGGTCAGTTCCTCGACCTGCCCGCAGTCCGCCTGGTCGGCGGCCCGCACGGCCAGTTCCAGGAAGCCGGTGGCGGGGAAGAGCACGCCGTCGAAGACCCGGTGGTCGGCCAGCCACGGCTGGGTCCGGCAGGAGAGCCGGGTGGTGAACAGGAAGCCCTCGCCGCCGGCCAGTTCGACCGCCGCGCCGAGCAGCGGGTGGTCCACCGCCAGCAGCCCGGCCGACGGCAGGTCGGCCTCGGGGGCGGTCGCCTCCAGCCAGTAGCGCCGGTGCTGGAAGGCGTAGGTAGGCAGGCCGGCGGCCTCGCGCGCGGCGGTCGGCGGGAAGCGGCGGCTCCAGTCCACCGGTGTGCCGTGGGCGTGCAACCGGGCCAGCGCGGCGGTCAGTGCCGTCTCCTCGGGCTGGTCGCGGCGCAGCAGCGGAACCAGCAGCGCGCCGGGTGACCGCTCGGCCAGGCAGTCCTGGCCGAGCCCGGTCAGTGAGCCGTCCGGACCCAGTTCGAGGTAGCGGTCGACGCCGGCCGCCTCCAGGCGGTCGATGCCGGCCCGGAACTCGACCGTGCCGCGCACCTGGTCGACCCAGTGCTCGGGGGAGGCCAGCTGTTCGGCGGTGGCGAGGGCCCCGGTCCGGTTGGCGACCAGCGGGATCCGCGGCGGGCGGAACTCCAGGGTGCTCGCCACCGCGCGGAACTCGGCCAGCATCCCGTCCATGTGCGGGGAGTGGAAGGCGTGGCTGACCCGCAGCCGGCGCGAGCGCCGGCCCAGGGCCTCCCAGTGCGCGGCGAGTTCCGCCACCGCCCGCGGGTCGCCGGAGACCACGGTCGAGGCCGGGCCGTTGACGGCGGCCAGGGAGAGGACGTCGGCCCGCTCGGCGAGCATCGGTGCCAGCTCCTCGGCCGAGACGGTCAGCGCCACCATCGCGCCGCCGGCCGGCATCGCCTGCATCAGCCGTCCGCGGGCCGCCACCAGGGCGGCCGCGTCGGGCAGTGAGAGCACCCCGGCGACATGGGCGGCGGTGAGCTCGCCGATCGAGTGGCCGAGCAGGTAGTCGGGGGTGATGCCCCAGTGCCCGGCCAGCTCGAACAGCGCGGTGCCGAGCGCGAACAGGGCCGGCTGGGTGTACTCGGTGCGGGCCAGGGCCTCGCCGTCCGCGATCACCTCGTGCAGCGGGCGTTCCAGCAGCGGGTCCAGTGCGGCGCAGACCCGGTCGAAGGCGTCCGCGAAGACCGGCTGGGAGCGGTAGAGCTCCAGGCCCATGCCGGGCCGCTGACTGCCCTGTCCGGAGAACAGGAAGGCGGTCCTGCCGGGCCGGCCGGCGGTGCCGGTGACCACGCCGGGGTGCTCGGTGCCGGCGGCCAGCGCGGCCAGTGCCCCGGCGCGCGCGGCACGGTCGGCGCCGAGCAGCACGGCGCGGTGCTCGAAGCCCGCCCGGCCGGCGGCCAGCGCGGCGCCCGGGTCCCGGTCCGGTCCGGTCCGCTCGTGCTCCAGCAGCCGGGCGGCCTGCCCGCGCAGCGCCTCGGGGGTCCGGGCCGACAGCAGCCACGGTCCCCCGGCGGGCGCCGACGGCTCCGCCGCCTCGGCCGGGACGTGCTCCAGCACGGTGTGCGCGTTGGTGCCGCTGACACCGAAGGAGGAGATACCGGCCCGGCGCGGGTGGTCGGTGGCGGGCCACGCGGTGTGCTCGGTGAGCAGCTCCACGGCGCCCGCGGTCCAGTCGATGAACGGCGAGGGCCGGTCGACGTTCAGGGTGCCGGGCAGGATCCCGTGCTGCATCGCCAGCACCATCTTGATCACGCCCGCGATGCCGGCGGCGGCCTGGCTGTGGCCGATGTTGGACTTCAACGAGCCCAGCAGCAGGGGGCGTTCGTCCCCGCGCTGCTGTCCGTAGGTGGCCAGCAGGGCCTGCGCCTCGATCGGGTCACCCAGCTTGGTGCCGGTGCCGTGCGCCTCCACCGCGTCGACCTCGGCGGCGGACAGGCCCGCCGAGGCCAGCGCCTGGCGGATCACCCGCTGCTGCGAGGGGCCGTTGGGGGCGGTCAGGCCGTTGCTGGCGCCGTCCTGGTTGACCGCCGAGCCGCGGACCAGGGCGAGCACCGGGTGGCCGTTGCGGCGGGCGTCGCTGAGGCGCTCCAGCAGCACCAGCCCGGCGCCCTCGGCCCAGGCGGTGCCGTCGGCGGCCGCGGCGAAGGGCTTGCACCGGCCGTCGGGCGCCAGCCCGCGCTGGCGGCTGAACTCGACGAACGCGTCCGGTCGGGCCATCACCGTCACGCCGCCGGCCAGCGCCAGCGAGCACTCGCCGGCGCGCAGCGCCTGGGCGGCCAGGTGCAGGGCCACCAGCGCCGAGGAGCAGGCGGTGTCCACCGTGACGGCGGGGCCCTCCAGGCCGAAGGTGTAGGCGATCCGCCCCGATGCCACGCTGCCGGCGCTGCCGATGCCCAGGTAGCCCTCGAACTCCTCCGACGGCTTGGTCATCCGGGAGCCGTAGTCCCGGTAGCTGGAGCCGACGAAGACCCCGCCCCGGCTGCCCTTGAGCGTCGTCGGGTCGATCCCGGCCCGCTCGAACGCCTCCCAGGCCACTTCGAGGAGCAGCCGCTGCTGCGGATCGACCGAGACCGCCTCGCGCGGCGAGATCCCGAAGAACGCCGGGTCGAAGTCGGCGGCGTCGTACAGGAAGCCGCCCTCGCGGGCGTAGGTGGTGCCGACCGTCGCGCCGTCCGGGTCGTAGAGGCCCTCCAGGTCCCAGCCGCGGTCGGTGGGGAAGCCCGAGATCGCGTCGGTGCCGCTCATCAGCAGCCGCCACAGGTCCTCCGGCGAGCGCACCTCGCCGGGGAAGCGGCAGCCCATCGCGACGATCGCGACCGGGTCGTCGGCCGCGTCCGGGGCGGCCTCGACGGCTGCCGCCGCCTCGTCCACGGTCTGGACCGCCGCCTCGGCCGCCGCCGGGTCGCCGCCCGGGAGTCGGGCGAGCAGGTGGTCGGTGAGCACGGCCGTGGTCGGGAAGTCGAAGACCAGGGTGACCGACAGTCGCAGTCCGGTCGCCTCGGCCAGCCGGTTGCGCAGTTCCACGGCGGTCAGCGAGTCGAAGCCGATGTCCTTGAAGACCCGCTCGGGCTCGATCGCCGACGGATCCGCGTGGCCCAGCACCGCGGCGACCTCGCCGCGGATCAGCTCGCCCAGCGCCGCCCGGCGCTCGGGCAGCGGCAGTCGGGCCAGCCGGGCGGCCGGCGACGACTCCTCACCGGCCGTCGCGGCGCCCGCCGCGGCCTGCGGCAGGTCCTTGAGCACGGCGCTGGGTCGCAGCGCCGTGTAGGCGCGGACGAACCGCTCCCAGGCGAAGTCGGCCACCACCACCGTGCTGTCGTCGTGGTCCAGTGCCTGCTGAAGGGCGACGAGCGCGGCATCGGGGTCCATCGCCGGAAGGCCGTTGCGGATCAGCCGCTCGCTCACCGCGCCACCGGCCAGGCTCTCCCCGCCCCACAGGCCCCAGGCCACCGAGGTGGCCGCCCGTCCGGCCGCCCGGCGCTGCTCGGCCAGGGCGTCCAGGAAGGCGTTGGCCGCCGCGTAGCTGCCCTGCCCCGTGCCGCCCAGCGTGCCGGCCAGCGAGGAGAACAGCACGAAGGCCGACAGCTCGTGGTCCCGGGTCAGCTCGTCCAGGTGCAGCGCCGCGTCCATCTTGGGCCGCAGCACGTGCGCCGCCCGCTGCGCCGTCAGCGTGTCCAGCACGCCGTCGTCCAGCACGCCCGCCGCGTGCACCACCGCGCGCAGCGGCAGCTCGGCCGGGATGCCGGCGAGCAGCGTCGCCACCTGCTCCCGGTCGGAGACGTCGCACGCCACCACGGTGGCCTCCGCCCCCGACTCGGCGAGCTCGGCGACGAGTTCGGCGCAACCCGGCGCCGCCGGGCCCTGGCGGCCGGTCAGCAGCAGATGGCGCGCCCCGCCCCGGGCCAGCCAGCGGGCCACCCGCGCGCCCAGCGCGCCGGTGCCGCCGGTGACCAGCACCGTGCCGTCCGCCGGTGGCGTCCAGGCCCGCGCCGGGGTGCGCGCGCCGGTCCCGGCCGGGACCAGCCGACGGGCGAACAGGCCGGCGGAGCGCACCGCCACCTGGTCCTCGCCCTCGCCGCCGGCCAGGACCCCGGCCAACCGGGCCCGCGCCCGGTCGTCGAGCCGGGCGGGCAGATCCACCAGCCCGGCCCAGCGCTGCGGGTACTCCACCGCGGCGACCCCGCCGAGGCCCCAGGCCGTCGCCTGCGCGGGGCCGCTCAGCGGGTCCGAGCGGCCCACCGACACCGCGCCGCTGGTCGCGCACCACAGCGAGGCGTCCGGGGCGGCGTCACCGAGCGCCTGGAGCAGCGCCACCAGCGCGACCAGTCCGGCCGGCAGCGCGGAGCCCTCCGCGTGCGGCCGCTCGTCCAGCGCCAGCAGCGACAGCACGCCGTCCGGCCGCAGCTCGCCCAGCCGCGCGGCCAGTGCGGCCCGGTCGGCGTCGGCGACCGCCAGCACCGCCGCCTCGGCACCGTGCTCGCCCAGCGCCAGGACGCAGTCCGCGACCAGCGGGTGGTCCGCCGCCGACGCCGGGACGGCGACCAGCCAGCTCCCCCGGGGGCCGGAGCCCGTGACGGCCGTCAGCGGCCGCCACTGGACCCGGTAGCGCCAGCCGTCCACCGCGGCGCGGTCCCGGCTGCGCCCGAGCCAGTCGCCCAGCGCGGGCAGCACACCGCTCAGGGCCGCGCGGGTGCCGGCGTCCTCGATCCGCAGCGAGTCGGCCAGCGCGGCCGCGTCCCCGCGGCCCACCGCGTTCCAGAAACCCTCGTCCAGCGGCGCCGCCTCCGGCTGCCCGTCCGCCTCGGGCACCATCCAGAAGTGGGAGCGCTGGAACGGGTAGGTGGGCAGCTCGGTGCGCCGGGTCGACGCGCCGGCGAACGGCGCGGCGAGGTCCACCGCGGCGCCCCGCACGTGCAGTTCGGCCAGCGAGGTGAGGAACCGCTCCCGGCCGCCCTCGTCCCGGCGCAGCGTGCCGGCCACCGCGGCGCCGGTGCCCGCCGCCTCGGCGGCCTGCTCCAGCCAGACGGTCAGCGCGGGGTGCGCGGACGACTCCACGAACACGTCGTAGCCGTCGGCCAGCAGCGCGCGGGCGGTGCGCCCGAACTCCACCGGCCGGCGCAGGTTGCGGTACCAGTAGCCGGCGTCCAGCAGCCCGCCGTCCAGCGGCCCACCGGTGACGGTGGAGTAGAAGACGCTCTCGCCGGCGCGCGGCGACACGTCCGCCAGCAGGGTCAGCAGCTCCTGCTCGATCTCCTCCACCTGGGCCGAGTGCCCGGCGAAGTCCACCCCGGGGACGCGCCAGTTCATCACGCCGTCGGCCGACAGCGCGTCCGACAGCTCGGCCAGCGCGGCCGGATCGCCGGAGAGCGCCACCGAGGTCGGGCTGTTGACCGCCGCCACCCCGATCAGGTCGCCGAACGCGGCCAGCCGGTCGGTCAGTTCCTCCACCGCCAGGGGCACGAACAGCATCGCGCCCCGCCCGGCCAGGACCCGCAGCGCCCGGCTCCGCAGCCCGACCACCTTGGCGCCGTCCTCCAGGCTCAGCGCGCCGGCCACCACCGCGGCGGCGACCTCGCCCTGGCTGTGGCCCACCACCGCGTCCGGCACGACGCCGTACGAGCGCCACAGGGCGGCGAGCGAGACCATCATCGCGAACAGCACCGGCTGCACCACGTCCACCCGGTCCATCGGGTCGTCCGAACGCAGCACCTCCAGCAGCGAGTAGTCCGTGTAAGGCGCCAGGGCCCGCTCGCACTGCGCCAGCCGCTCGGCGAACACCGGCTCGGTGTCCAGGAGTTCGAGGGCCATGCCGACCCACTGCGAACCCTGGCCGGGGAAGACCAGGACGGTGCGGCCGTGCTGCCCGGCCATGCCCCGGGCCAGGCCGGCCCCGGTGCGGCCGGCGATCAGCGCGTCCAGCCCGCGCGCGAACTCGGCCGGCTCGGTGGCGACCACGGCCGCGCGGTGCTCGAAGGCGGTCCTGGTGGTGGCCAGCGACCAGCCCACGTCCACCGGCTCGTGTCCCTGCTCGGCCAGCGTGCGCAGCTGCTCGGCCTGCGCCCGCAGCGCCTCCGGGCTGCGTCCGGAGAGCAGCCACGGCACGGCCCGGCGGGCGTCGGCCCGCTCGGCTGCCGGCGGCTCGGCCGGCGGCTGCTCGATGATCACGTGCGCGTTGGTGCCGCTCAGCCCGAACGAGGAGACCCCGGCCCGGCGCGGCCGCTCGGCTCCGCCCTCCCAGGGGCGGGCCTCGGTCAGCAGCTCGACGGCGCCCGCCGTCCAGTCCACGTTGGGCGACGGCTCACCCAGGTGCAGCGAGCGCGGCAGCACGCCGTGCCGCATCGCCAGCACCATCTTCATGATCCCGCCGACCCCCGCGGCGGCCTGGGTGTGCCCGATGTTCGACTTCAGCGAGCCCATCAGCAGCGGCCGGTCCGCCGGGCGGTCCTGCCCGTAGGTGGCCAGCACCGCGTCGGCCTCGATCGGGTCGCCGAGCCGGGTGCCGGTGCCGTGCGCCTCGACCGCGTCGACCTCGGCGCCGGTCAGCCCGGCGTCGGCCAGGGCCTGGCGGATCACCTCGCGCTGCGCCAGGCCGCTGGGGGCGGTCAGGCCGTTGCTGGCGCCGTCCTGGTTGACCGCGGAGCCGCGCAGCACCGCCAGCACCGGGTGGCCGTTGCGCCGCGCGTCGGAGAGGCGTTCCAGCACCAGCAGGCCGACGCCCTCGGCCAGCCCGAAGCCGTCCGCCTCGGCGGAGAAGGACTTGCAGCGACCGTCGGCGGCCAGGCCGCGCTGGCGGCTGAAGCCGGTCAGCGACAGCGGGGTGCCGATCACCGCGGCGCCGCCGGCCAGCGCGAGCGTGCACTCGCCGGCGCGCAGCGCCCGGGCCGCCAGGTGGACGGCGACGAGTGAGGACGAGCAGGCGGTGTCGATGGTCACCGCCGGGCCGCGCAGGCCCAGGGTGTACGCCACCCGCCCGGTCAGCACGCTGGTCGACACGCCCGCGATGAACAGGCCCTCCAGCTCGTCGGGCACCCGGTCCATGCTGCCGCCGTAGCCCTGGTAGGCGGCGCCGGCGAACACGCCGACCCGGGAGCCCCGCAGGGTGCTCGGGTCGATGCCGGCGCGCTCCAGCGCCTCCCAGGAGGTCTCCAGCAGCAGGCGCTGCTGCGGGTCCATGGCCAGTGCCTCGCGCGGCGAGATGCCGAAGAACGCCGGGTCGAAGTCGCCGGCGCCGTGCACGAAGCCGCCGGCGGTGCTGTAGCTGGTGCCCGGGCGGTCGGGGTCGGCGTCGAAGAGGCCGGCCAGGTCCCAGCCGCGGTCCGCGGGCAGCTCGCCGATCGCGTCGAGTTCGCCGGCCAGCGCCTGCCACAGCCGTTCGGGGGAGTCGATGCCGCCGGGGTAGCGGCAGCTCATCGACACGATGACGACCGGGTCCTCGTCCGCCGCGACGGTGGTGACGGCCGTGACGGCCGCCACCGGGGCGGGCGCCCCGGCGCCGAAGAGTTCGGCCGCCAGGTGCCGGCCCAGCGCGCTCGCGGAGGAGTAGTCGAAGACCACGGTCACCGGCAGTCGCAGCCCGGTCGCGGTGTTCAGCCGGTTGCGCATCTCCACGGCGGTCAGCGAGTCGAAGCCCAGGTCGCGGAAGGCCCGCGCCGAGTCGACGGCGGAGGCCGAGTCGTGGCCGAGCACCCCGGCGGCGACCGAGCGCACCAGCTCGGTCAGCTCCCGGTCCCGTTCGGCGGCGGGGAGCCGGCGCAGCCGTTCCCGCAGCTCTCCCGCGGTGCCGGCCGGCTCGTCCGGGGCGGGTTCGGAGGCCAGCGCCACCCGCACCTCGGACAGGTCCCCGATCAGCGGGCTGGGCCGGGCCGAGGTGAAGACCGGTGCGAAGCTGCCCCAGTCCACGTCGGCGACGATCGGCACCACCTCGTCGCCGTCCAGCACCTGCTGGAGGGCCGTCACCGCGAGGGCGGGCGGCATGAACACCACGCCCTGCGCCCGCAACTGCTCCTCCACCAGCTGCGCGGCCATGCCCGCGCCGCCCTCCGGGCTCCAGATGCCCCAGACCACCGAGGTGGCGGCCAGGCCCTGCGCGTGCCGGCGCTCGGCCAGCGCGTCCAGGTAGGCGTTGGAGGCGGCGTAGGCGCCGTGGACGGCGCTGCCCCAGATCGAGGAGATGGAGGAGAACAGCACGAAGGCGTCCAGCTCGGTGTCCTGGAACAGCTCGTCGAGGTTGGCCGCGCCGCCGACCTTCGCGTACAGGGTGTCGGCGAACTCGGGCAGGTCGGTGTCGGCCAGCGGCACCAGCAGGCCGGCGCCGGCCGCGTGGAGCACCGAGCGGATCTGCTCGCCGTCGGCGCGCAGCCGCTCCACCAGGGCGCCCAGTGCCGCCCGGTCGGCCACGTCGCAGGCGGCCAGGGTGACCCGGCAGCCGAGTGCGGTGAGCTCCGCCGCGAGTTCGCTCGCGCCGGGCGCCTGCGGCCCGGCCCGGCCGACCAGCACCAGGTGCTCGGCGCCGGTCCGGGCCGTCCAGCGGGCGATCTGGGTGCCGATCCCGCCGGTTCCGCCGGTGATCAGCACGGTCCCGCGCGGCTGCCAGGGCTGCCGGGCCCCGGTGCGGGCCTGACGTCGGGTGCCGCGGACCAGCCGCCGCCCGAAGCCGCCGTCCCGGCGCACCGCCACCTGGTCCTCGTCGCCGGCCCCGGCCAGCAGCCGGCCCAGCAGGGCCGCGCCCTGGTCGTCCATCTGCTCGGGGAGGTCCAGCAGGCCGCCCCAGGCGCGCGGGTACTCCAGCGCCGCGACCCGGCCGAGTCCCCAGCTCAGCTGCTGGCCGGGCTTCGGCGGTCCGTCCTGCGGTCCGACCGCGACAGCTCCGGCGGTCGCCCACCACTGCGGGCAGCCCACCGTCAGGTCGGCCAGCGCCTGGACCAGCGCCAGGTTCAGCGCGAGGCCGACCGGGACCACCGGGTGCGCCGGGTGCGGCCGTTCGTCCAGTGCCAGCAGCGAGAGCACCCCGTCGAGCGGAGCGGCGGCCGGTCCGGCCAGCCGCTCGGCCAGCACGGCGCGCCCGGTGTCGGCCTCGGCCAGCTCGACGGTCAGCAGCTCGGTGCCGGCCAGCACCCGGGTGCAGGCCGCGACCAGCGGGTGGTCGGCCCGCGCGGCGGGCACCAGCAGCAGCCACCGCCCGCTCGGCGCGGCGTCGTCCGTACCGGCCGCCAGCCGCCGCCAGGTCACCCGGTAGTGCCAGGAGTCCACCCGCTCCTGCTCGCGGCTGCGGGCGTGCCAGTCCGCCAGCGCGGGAAGCACCGTGCTCAGCGGGGCCTGCGGCTCGACGCCCAGCGTGTCGGTCAGCTCCGCGAGGTTGCCCTCGCGCACCGCCGACCAGAACCGCTCGCCGGCCGGATCGGTCGCCGGACTCGGCCGGTCGGGGGTCTGGAGCCAGTAGCGGCGGCGCTGGAAGGCGTAGCCGGGGAGCTCGACCGGCCGGCCGCCGCGCGGCGCGCCGTAGAGGGCCGGCCAGTGCGGGGAACGGCCCGCCGCGTGCGCCTCGCCGAGGGCCAGCAGGAAGCGGGGGAGTCCGCCCTGGTCGCGGCGCAGCGTGCCGAGTGCGGCCGCCTCCACCTCGGCGGCCTCGGCGCTCTGCTGCACACCGAAGGTCAGCACCGGGTGCGCGCTGGCCTCCACGAAGTAGCGGAAGCCGTCGGCCAGCAGGGCCCGGGTGGCGGCCTCGAACTCCACGGTCTGCCGCAGGTTGCGGTACCAGTAGCCGGCGTCCAGCTCCTCGCCGCCCAGCCGGCGGCCGTCGACGGTGGAGAAGAACGGCAGCCGGGCCGCCGTCGGGCGCAGGCCGGCCAGGTCGGAGAGCAGCCGCTCGCGGATCCGCTCGACCTGCGCCGAGTGCGAGGCGTAGTCCACCGGGATGCGGCGGGCGGTCGGGTCCGCGGCGAGCAGTTCCTCGACCGCGTCGTTGTCGCCGCTGACGACGACGGCGGTGGGGCCGTTGACGGCGGCGACGGAGATGCGGTCGTGCCAGGGGGCGATGAGTTGGTGGGTGTGGTCGAGGGGGTGGGTGAGGGAGACCATGCCGCCGGTGCCGGTGATGGTGTGGATGGCCTGGCTGCGGAGGGCGACGACGGTGGCGCCGTCTTCGAGGGTGAGGGCTCCGGCGACGACGGCGGCGGCGATTTCGCCTTGGGAGTGGCCGAGGACGGCGTCGGGGGTGACGCCGTAGGACTCCCAGAGGGCGGTGAGGGAGATCATGACGGCCCAGAGGGCGGGTTGGACGATGTCGACGCGGTCGAGGGGTGCGCCGTCGCGCAGGAGTTGGGTGAGTGACCAGTCGACGTGGGGGGCGAGGGCCTGTTCGCACTGGTTCATCTTCTCGGCGAAGACGGGTGCGGTGTCGAGGAGTTCGACGGCCATGCCGGCCCACTGCGAGCCCTGCCCGGGGAAGACGAAGGCGGTCTTCCCCGCCGGGCCGGCGGTGCCCAGCACCACGTTCGGCGCCGGCCGGTCGGCGGCCAGCGCCTCCAGCGCGGTCGCGAAGCCCACGGCGTCCTCGGCGACCAGCACCGCGCGGTGCTCGAAGGCGGTGCGGGTGGTGGCCAGCGCCCGGCCGATCTCCGCCGGGTCGTGCGCGGGCCCGTCGGCCAGGGAGGCGGCCAGTCGGGCGGCCTGGGCGCGGAGCGCCTGCGGGTCGCGCGCCGACAGCACCCAGGGCAGCGGGCCGGCCGGGGCGGGGCCGGTGGCGTCCGCGTCGGTCGCGTCCGGGCCCGCGGCGTCCGGCAGGTCCCCGGCGTCCGGCGCCTGCTCGACGATCGCGTGCGCGTTGGTGCCGCCCACCCCGAAACCGGAGACCCCGGCGCGGCGCGGCCGCTCGCCCTCGGTCTCCCAGGGGCGGGCCTCGGTCAGCAGCTCGACCGCGCCCACCGACCAGTCGACGAACGGGGTGGGCTCGTCCACGTGCAGGGTCTTCGGCAGCACACCGTGCCGCATCGCCTGCACCATCTTGATCACGCCGCCGACCCCGGCAGCGGCCGAGCTGTGGCCGATGTTGGACTTCAACGAGCCCAGCCACAGCGGCCGTCCGTCCGGCCGCTGCTGTCCGTAGGCGGCCAGCAGGGCCTGGGCCTCGATCGGGTCGCCGAGCCGGGTGCCGGTGCCGTGCGCCTCCACCGCGTCCACCTCGGCGGCCGACAGCCGCGCGTCCGCCAGCGCGTCGGCGATCACCCGCTGCTGCGAGGGGCCGTTGGGCGCGGTCAGACCGTTGCTGGCGCCGTCCTGGTTGACCGCGGTGCCCCGGATGACGGCGAGCACCCGGTGGCCGCGGGCCACGGCGTCGGAGAGCCGCTCCAGCAGCAGCACGCCGACACCCTCGGACCAGCCGGTGCCGTCGGCCGCGCCCGCGAACGCCTTGCAGCGGCCGTCGGCGGACAGCGCCCGCTGCCGGCTGAACGCCACGAACGCGTCCGGGGCGGCGAGCACCGACACGCCACCGGTCAGCGCCAGCTCGCACTCGCCCGAGCGCAGCGAGCGCACCGCCAGGTGCAGGGCGACCAGCGAGGAGGAGCAGGCGGTGTCCATGGTGATCGCCGGACCCTCCAGGCCCAGCGTGTACGAGACCCG
This sequence comes from Kitasatospora sp. NPDC058406, assembly GCF_042722765.1. Lineage (NCBI taxonomy): Bacteria > Bacillati > Actinomycetota > Actinomycetes > Kitasatosporales > Streptomycetaceae > Kitasatospora > Kitasatospora sp. NPDC058406. The sequence continues at coordinate 4,251 of NZ_JBHXKE010000132.1, read as the reverse complement.
CCCGGAGAGCACACTGCTCGCCGTCCCGGTGTCCAGCAGCCCCTCGACCTCGGGCAGCCCCCGGGCGCCCGCCCCGTAGCCGTTGCCGATCGCGCCGACGAAGACGCCGGTCCGGCTGCCGCGCAGCCCGGCCGGGTCGAGACCGGCGCGCTCGACGGTCTCCCAGCAGGTCTCCAGCAGCAGCCGCTGCTGCGGGTCCATGGCCAGCGCCTCGCGCGGCGATATCCCGAAGAAGCCGGCGTCGAACTCGTCGGCCTGGTGGAGGAACCCGCCGCTGCGGGTGTACGAGGTGCCGGTGTGGTCCGGGTCCGGGTGGTACAGCCCCTCGACGTCCCAGCCGCGGTTGTCCGGCCAGTCGCCGATGGCGTCCTCACCGCGCTCGACCAGCTCCCACAGCCGCTCGGGCGAGTCCACCCCGCCCGGGTAGCGGCAGCCCATCGAGACGATGGCGATCGGCTCGTGCCGGGCGTCCTCGGCGGCCCGCAGTTCACGCCGCGCGTCGCCCAGGTCGGCAGTGGCTCGCCTGAGGTAGTCGAGAAGCTTCTCGTTGTCCGGCATCAGTTCCAGCTCTCCCTCAGGCCATTCCGAAGTCGTTGTCGAGCAGGTCGAAGAGTTCGTCGGCGGTCGCCGCCGCCAGGGTCACCGGCGGCTCGGCCTCGGCCGGGCCCCGGCCGGCCCGTTCGCCCCAGCCGCGCAGCAGCTCGCGCAGCCGGGAGCCGATCTCGCGGCCGTCCGGCCCGGCCGGGTCGAGCGAGGCGAGGGCCTTTTCCAGCAGGTCGAGTTCGGCCTCGGCCGGGCCGCGCGACGGCGGGCGGAGAACGCTCTCCAGGAGCTCGGCCAGTGCGGCCGGGCTCGGGTGGTCGAAGACCGCCGTCGGTGGCAGCGGCACGCCGGTGACCGCGCTCAGCCGGTTGCGGAAGCGCACCGCGAGCATCGAGTCGAAGCCCAGTTCGGCGAAGGGCCGGTCGGGCCGGACGGCCGCCGCCGAGGCGTGCCCGAGGGCGGCGGCCGCGTGGGCGCCGACCAGCTCGACCAGCACCCGGTGCCGCTCCGCCCGGTCCAGCGGCGCCAGCCGCAGGGCCAGGTCGCCGGCCGGGTCCGTCGCGCCGTCCGTCCCGCCGGCCGCCACCGGGTCGCCCGCCGGTGCGGCGCCCGCCGCCGCACCGCCGGCCAGGGCCGCCCAGCCGCCGCGCCCGGGGGTGGGCAGCCAGTAGCGCTCGCGGGCGAAGGCGTAGGTGGGCAGCCGGTCCGGCCGCAGGGGCCGCTCGGCCCGCCAGCCGACCGGCGCGCCCGCCGCCCAGGCCTCGGCCAGCGCCCGCAGCAGGCGGTCGGGTCCGCCCTCGCCGCGCCGCAGGGTCGGGACGGCGGTGGCCGGCCGGCCGGCGGCCTGCGCCGAGCCGTCGACCGCCGCGACCAGTACCGGGTGCGGGCTCACCTCGACGAACAGCTCGTAACCGGCCGTGAGCAGCGCCGAGGTCGCGGTGTCGAAGACGACCGGCTCGCGCAGATTGCGGTACCAGTACGCGGCGTCCAGGAGCGCGCCGTCGATCCGCTCGCCGGTGACCGTCGAGAAGAGCGGGACCTCGGCGGGCCGGGGCCGCACCTCGGCGAGGTGTGCCAGCAGTTCCTCGCGCACCTCGGCGACCTGCGGGGAGTGCGCCGCGTACGCCACCGGGATCCGCCGGGCCCGCACCCCGGCGCGCTCGCAGTCGGCCAGCAGCGCGACGAGCCGCTCCGGCGCGCCGGCCACCACCACCGCCTGCGGGCCGTTGACCGCGGCCACGGCGAGCTCCGGCCCGTACGGTTCGAGCAGCTCGGTGACCCGGTCCCGCGCGGCCGACACGGAGACCATCCCGCCCGCGCCGTCCAGTCGGCGCAGTGCCCGGCTGCGCAGCGCGACCACCTTGGCGCCGTTCTCCAGGGAGAGCGCGCCGGCGACGACGGCGGCGGCGATCTCGCCCTGGCTGTGGCCGACCACGGCGGCCGGCTCGACGCCGTGGGAACGCCACAGCGCGGCCAGCGAGACCATCACCGCCCACAGTGCCGGCTGCACCACCTCGACCCGGTCCAGCGGGTCGCCGTCGCGCAGCAGCCCGGTCAGCGACCAGTCGACGTGCGGGGCGAGGGCCTTCTCGCACTGCGCCATCCGCTCGGCGAAGACGGGTGCGGTGTCGAGGAGTTCGACGGCCATGCCGGCCCACTGCGAACCCTGGCCGGGGAAGACGAAGACCGTGCCCGGCGCGCCGGACCGCCCCTCGAACACCCCGCCCGAGGGCAGTCCCCCGGCCAGCGCGGCCAGTTCGGCGCGCAGCGCGTCGCGGTCCGCGCCGACCAGGGCGGCCCGCTGGGGCAGCGCGGCGCGGCCGGTGGCCAGGGTGCGGGCGGCCTCGGTCGCGGTGAGCCCGGGGTCGGCGTCGACGGCGGCCAGCAGCCGGCCGGCCTGTCGGCGCAGCCCGGCCGCGTCGCGGGCCGAGAGCAGCCAGGGCAGCCCGCCCGCGCCGGTCGCGTCGGTCGTGCCGCTCGCGTCGCCTACGCCGTCCGTGCCGGTGCTGCCGGTCGCGCCGCTCGCGTCGCCGGCCCCGGCCGGAGCGGGCTCGGGGGCCTGCTCCAGGACGGCGTGCGCGTTGGTGCCGCTCATCCCGAACGACGAGACGGCGATCCGGCGCGGGCGCCCGTCCTCGGTCTCCCACGGGCGGGCCTCGGTCAGCAGCTCGACCGCGCCCGCCGACCAGTCCACCCGGGTCGAGGGCCGCTCCGCGTGCAGGGTCCTGGGCAGGACGGCGTGACGCAGCGCCAGCACGCTCTTGATCACCCCGGCGACGCCCGAGGCGGCCTGGGTGTGGCCGATGTTGGACTTCAGCGACCCCAGCCACAGCGGCCGGTCCCCGGGCCGCTCCCGCCCGTAGGTCGCCAGCAGCGCGCCGGCCTCGATCGGGTCGCCCAGCGTGGTGCCGGTGCCGTGCGCCTCCACCGCGTCCACCTCGGCGGCCGACAGCCCGGAGTTCGCCAGCGCCTGACGGATCACCCGCTGCTGGGCCAGCCCGTTCGGAGCCGTGAGGCCGTTGCTGGCACCGTCCTGGTTGATCGCCGTGCCGCGGACCACGGCCAGCACCGGGTGCCCCAGGCGCCGGGCCTCGGTCAGCGTCTCGACCAGCAGCACGCCCACCCCCTCCGACCAGCCGGTGCCGCCGGCCTCGTCGGAGAACGAGCGGCACCGCCCGTCGGCGGCCAGCCCGCGCTGGCGGCTGAACTCCACGAACGCGTCCGGGCTCGCCATCACCGCCGCCCCGCCGACCAGCGCGAACGAGCACTCCCGGGCCCGCAGCGACTGCCCGGCCAGGTGCAGCGCCACCAGCGAGGAGGAGCAGGCGGTCTCCACCGTCACGGCCGGGCCCTCCAGGCCCAGCGTGTAGGCGATCCGGCCGGAGGCCACACTGGTCACCGTGCCGCTGAGCAGGTGGCCCTCGACGTCGGCGGCCGGATCCTGCGGCCCGGCGCCGTAGCCCTGCGCGGCCACGCCGAGGAAGACCCCGCCGCTCCTGCCCCGCAGCCCGGCCGGGTCCAGGCCGGCCCGCTCCACGGCCTCCCAGGCGGTCTCCATCAGCAGCCGCTGCTGCGGGTCCATGGCCAGCGCCTCGCGCGGCGAGATGCCGAAGAACTCGGCGTCGAACTCGCCCGCGTCGTGCAGGAATCCGCCCGCGGTGGCGTAGAAGGTGCCGGGCGCCTCCGGGTCGCCGCTGTACAGCGAGTCCAGCGGCCAGCCGCGGTCGGTGGGCAGCCCGCCCACCGCGTCCGTGCCGTCGGCGACCAGTCGCCACAGGTCCTCCGGGGAGCGCACCCCGCCGGGGAACCGGCAGGCCATCCCCACCACGGCCAGCGGCTCGCCGACCGGCAGCGGACCACCGGTCGCGGCGCCCGCGCCGCCCGCGCCGCCGTCCGGCCCGTCCGGCCCGTCCGGCCCGTCAGTCCGGCCGACCAGCAGCGACAGCAGGTGCTCGGCCAGCGCGGTGGCGGTCGGGTGGTCGAAGACGGTGGTGACGGCCAGCTCCAGGCCGCACGCGGTGACCAGCCGGTTGCGCAGTTCGACGGCGGTCAGCGAGTCGAAACCGACCTCGCGGAACGGCCGTTCGGGCTCCACCCGGGCCGTGTCGGCGTACCCGAGAACGGCCGCCGACTCGCTGCGCACCAGGTCCACCAGAAGCCGCTGCCGGGCCTCGGGGCCCAGCGGTGCCAGCCCGGCCCGGAGCAGGG
>NZ_JBHXKE010000131.1:8695-25799 GCF_042722765.1 Kitasatospora sp. NPDC058406 | reverse complement strand
GCCGCCGACCGCACCCCCGACGACCCCCGCGCCGCGCCGGACGGGACGGCGACCCCCGACGACCGGACGGCACCCGACGACCGGACCGCGCCCGGCGAGAAGGTCGCAGCGGTCGACGGACGGACCGCACCCGCGTCCGCGGTGCAGGACCGTTTGGCCGGACAGCTGTCCGATTTCGCCAGCCTGCACGAGCACACCGAACTGCTCGCCCGCGCCCGCGGCGTCGACGCCACCCTCGCCGCCGTCCTGGCCTCCGGCACCGAACTGCTCGGCGCCCGCCGGGCCCTGCTGGTCACCGCGCTGCCCGGTGGCCCCGGCCAGCCGCTCGGCCTCGGCCTGAACCGTGCCAGCCTGGGCTCGCTGGAGACGGTCCCGCCGGACCAGAGCCTGGTCGCCCGGCTGTTGCGCGAGCACGACCGGCCCGCCGAGCTGCAGTCGTACGACCTCGCCCACGACCCAGCCGTCGGCGCCCGGCTCCGCGAGCTGGCCGCCGGCCTCGGCCTCGGCGGCTGCTACGGCCTGCCGCTGGCCACCGAGGAGGACGGCCCGCTGGCCGCCGCCCTCTGGTTCTACGACGAACCCGCCGCACCGACCGACCGCCGGCGCGAGCTGGCCCGCCGCTACTGCGAGGTCGCCGCCCCGCTGCTGGCCAAGCAGCTGGACGCGGAGAAGGTCCGGCGCACCACCGAGGCCCTGCGCCGCGGCCTGCTGCCCGACCGCCTCCCCCAGCCCGCCGGCCTGCGGCTGGCGGCGCGGCTGGTCCCGGCCGGGCTGGACCGCTCCTCCGGCAGCGACTGGTACGACGCCATCCCGCTGCCGGACGGCACGGTCGGCCTCACCGTCGGCTCGGTCTCCGGCGACGGGCCGGGCGCCGGTCCCGGTTCCGCCCCCGGCGCGGCCGCCGCGATGGGCCGGGTCAGGTCCGCGCTGCGGGCGTACGCGGTGCTGGAGGGCGAGGACCCGGTCTCGGTCCTCGGCGACCTCGAACTGCTGCTCAAGACCACCGAGCCGGCCCGCAGCGCCACCGCCGTCTACGCCTGGGTGGAGCCGGAGGAGCGCCGGATCACCCTGGCCGGAGCCGGCCACTGCCCGCCCGTGCTGGTCACCCGGTACGGCGCCGAGTTCGTCGAGACCTCGCTGTCCGCACCGCTCGGCATGCTCTCCTGCTGGGAGGCGCCCGGCGTCGAGCTGACCGCCGAACGGGGCGACACCCTGGTGCTGTACACCGAGGGCCTGGCCCGCCGGTTCGGCCCGACCCTGCACGCCGGGCAGGCCGGCCTGCGCCGGGCCGCCGCCGACGCGCCCCGTGACGTCCGCACCGACCCGGACCGGCTCTGCGCGCACCTGCTGGCGGTCTGCGCCGGACGGGAGGAGGCCGCCCCGGGCTCCCCCGCCCCCGGTCAGGCCACCGACGACCTGCTGCTGCTGGCGGCCCGCTTCGAGTGAGGGCGTCCGGGCCGGTGCACCGGCCCGGAGCACCGGTGCCCCGGGCCTCCGCCGCCTTCCGGACCTTCCGGGGGCCGCCGGACCGGCCGGAACCGAACGGCCTCGAACGACCCCGAACAGTCGAGCGGCCGGGCGTCCGTACCATGGACGCACGGCCGCCCAGGTGTGTCGCGATCCGACACGACCGAAGCGGCACCACGCGCAAGGAGGCGACGTACGTGACCGAGGACCGCACCCCGGCGGTGGCCGAGAACCCCGAGGCCGCCGGCGGCGACGAGCAGCCGCAGCAGTTCAAGGGCCGCAAGAACGGCCTCTACTCCGAGGTCTCCGACGAACTCGCCGCCTCGATGAAGTCCGGCTGGGCCGACACCGAGCTGCACGGCCTGGCCCCGATCGCCCAGGCCCCCTACACCGCCGAGCGCCGCGCCCGGCTCTCCGCCGCCTACCCCGGCGAGCGGCTGATCGTCCCGGCCGGCAACCTGCGGGTGCGCGCCAACGACACCGAGTACAGCTTCCGTGCCGCCAGCGAGTACGTCCACCTCACGGGTGACCAGACCGAGGACGCCGTGCTGGTCGCCGAGCCCACCGGTGACACCGGCCACGCGTTCGGCCTCTACCTGCTGCCCCGCTCCGACCGCGAGAACGGCGAGTTCTGGCTGGACGGCTACGGCGAGCTGTGGGTCGGCCGCCGGCACAGCCTCGCCGAGCAGGAGCAGCTGCTCGGCCTGCCCGCCCGCGACGTCCGCAAGGCCGCCGACGAGCTGGCCGAGCACGCCCGGACCGGCAGCGCCCCGACCCGGATCGTCCGCGGCTACGACGCCGGCCTGGAGGCCGCACTCGCCGACGTGCTGGACGCCGACCGCGACGCCGGGCTCAAGGAGTTCCTGAGCGGCCTGCGGCTGGTCAAGGACGAGTGGGAGATCGGCGAGCTGCGCGCCGCCTGCACCGCCACCGTCAACGGCTTCACCGACTGCGTCCGCGAGCTCGGCCAGGCCGTCGCCACCTCCGAGCGCTGGATCGAGGGCACCTTCTGGCGCCGCGCCCGCGTCGAGGGCAACGACGTCGGCTACGGCTCGATCTGCGCCGCCGGCCCGCACGCCACCACCCTGCACTGGGTCCGCAACGACGGCGACGTCCGCCCCGGCGAGCTGCTGCTGCTCGACGCCGGCGTCGAGACGGCCACCCTCTACACCGCCGACGTCACCCGCACGCTGCCGATCGGCGGCCGCTTCGACGAGCTGCAGCGGAAGATCTACGACGCGGTCTACGACGCGCAGGAGGCCGGCATCGCGGCCGTGAAGCCCGGCGCCCGCTTCCGCGACTTCCACGACGCCTCGCAGCGCGTGCTCGCCGAGCGCCTGCTCGCCTGGGGCCTGCTGGACCCCTCGGTCCACGACGTCGAGAAGGTCCTGGAGCTGGGGCTCCAGCGCCGCTGGACCCTGCACGGCACCGGCCACATGCTCGGCCTGGACGTCCACGACTGCGCCCACTCCCGCACCGAGGAGCACGTCGACGCGCTGCTGGTGCCGGGCATGGTGCTCACCGTCGAGCCCGGCCTCTACTTCCAGCAGGACGACCTGACCGTCCCCGAGGAGTACCGCGGCATCGGCGTCCGGATCGAGGACGACATCCTGGTCACCGCCGACGGCAACGAGAACCTCTCGGCCGGCCTGCCGCGCCGCGCCGCGGACGTCGAGGCGTGGATGGCCTCGCTCGCCTGACCCCGCGGACCGGCATCGTCTACTTCACGACCACCCGCACCGGGATGGTGCGGGTGCCCACGACGCTCCCCGGCCCCTGCTGGGGCACCACCATCGCCGTGAAGGTCACCGGCATCACCCCCGCGCCGTCCTGGGGGGTCAGCTTCAGCCGGAGCTTCAGCGTCACGCTCTGCCCGGGCGCGAGGGCGACGATTCCGTTGGACCCGTCCCTGGCGGGCTTGGTGATCCCGATGTCGTACGTCTGCCAGGCACCGGCGCCGTCCTGCCGCTCCACCGTGCCGCGCACGGCGGAGCCCGCCCCCGCGGCGGGCGCCCCCGGGTACGGCTCGGCGTAGACGAAGGGCACCATCGCCGCGTAGTCGGTCTGGCTGGTGTTCTTGTACGTGACCGTGACCGGCACCGCGCTGCCGTCGTTCGGCACCTGCTGGCCGACGCCGATCCCCTCGACGCTCACGCTCACGTCGTTCTGGTGCGGCACCTGCACCGGAGCCGGGTGCCCGCTGACGTTCAGCGTGTCCAGGAGCGACACCAGGCCCGCCTGGTACTCCGGCTTGAGTCCGTTGGCCACGATGAACACCTGGTCGGCCGACAGCCCCCACAGCTGGGCGGTGAACGTGTCGGCGCTGGTGCAGGACACCTGCCACTGCGTCTTGTCGATCGCCCGGCCGGCCACGATGTCCTTCGTCCGGACCGGTGCGCCCACCGACGCGTACGGGCCGGTGGGGATGTAGGGCCTCCCCCAGATCGGGCACGTGGGCTGGTGCCCCCACCCGGAGGTCGAGCCGAGGTCCGCCGTCGTGGGCCAGGTCGCGCCCTCGACCTCGCTCGCCGAGTCGTACACCACGACGGAGACGCCGTACGGCTCGCAGGAGTCCGGCGACCAGCCCGGCTGGGCGCTCGTCGGCGCCCCCGGACTGAGCACGCAGACCCGGTCGTCGGTCGGCTTGGGCGGTGACACCCGCCAGCCCGGCGGGACCTTGAACTTGACGCCGCGGAAGGTGTACGGAACGGCCGCCGTCTGCGGCGGGGCACTGCTGCTCGACGTGCTGGTGACCGGCGGGGTGCCGCCGGAGGTGCTCTGCGGCACCTGGCCGCCGAGCGGCGCGCCGGTCGCGCCGCCGGTCGGCCGGTCGCCCGGCCCGGCCTCCTCGTCGGCGTCGGCCGACGGGGAGGCGTCCGCGGTCGGAGCCGCCGTGGGGCTCGGCTCCGGTGTCGGGGTCGGCGTCGGGACCGGTGACGGCGTCTCCGTGACGGTCACGGTGGCGGCCGGGCCGGGGTCCTGCTGCCTGGCCACGGTGTCGCCGCGGAAGCCGAGCACGCCGAACGCCAGCGCGGCGGCCAGGGCGAACAGCGGGACGGCTGCGAGGTAGACCGGCCGCAGCCGGCGGACCCGCCGGTTCGGGGGCGCCGCCGGACGGAGGTCGTGCGCACCGATCTGCGCCGCGCGGGCGCTCATCGCCTCGCGGAGCAGCCGTTCGACCGGGGTCTCGTCCGGCCCGTCGTCGCCGCCGCCGGGACGGCGGGGAAGCCTGTCGGTCATCGAACCTTCTCCAGATGCTTTTCCAGGGCGTCCAGTGCCCGGCTGGCGGTGGACTTCACGGCGCCCCGGGAGAGTCCCAGGGTTTCGGCTATCTGTGCCTCCGAGAGGTCGGACCAGTACCGCAGCACCAGCACCTCGCGCTGACGCGTGGTCAGCTCCTGCAGGGCGACCAGCACCCGGCGGTGCTCGTCGTTGAGCACCGCGTGGTCCTCCGCCGACGGTGCGTCCGCCTCGTGCGGGGGAACGTACTCGCGCGCGGTCTTGCGGCGGCGCAGCATCGACCGGGCGCCGTTGACGACCGAGGTGCGCAGGTACCCGAGCGCGTTGTCCAGGTCGTCCAGCGTTTCCCCGTGTCGCTGGTAGAGCTGGGTGAAGGCCTCCTGGACCACGTCCTCCGCCAGGTCCTGGTGGTCCACCAGCAGCACCGCCATGCGTACCAGGCCCAGCCGGTGCGCGTGGTACAGGTCGGTCAGGGTGGGCCGTTCCTCCTCGGCCGTCGACCGCCCTCCGCGGAGCAGCCTGAAGCCCATGCGCCGTTGCGCCGGCCCCTGCTCCCCGACCGGACCGGCGGGCGCCTCGGCCTCCTGCGCGCCGAACAGCAGCCCCGTCAACCCGGCGAGGGAGAAACGCCGCCCCCCACCCCGTCCCGCGATCGGCCCGATGGCCATGGACATGTACGTTCTGCTTTCCCCCAGGACGGCTCCCGGCGCGAACCGGCCCCGTCATGACACGTGATCAAGGTTGTGATCTGCGGGAATACTGCCAGTACCGGTTCTCCGGCTCCCCCCGCCCCCGTACCTATGGACGTGTGGGGGCGCCCGGGGTTGCTGCCCGGTTCCGGGAAATCGGATCCGGCCGAAACGGCTACACTCCCCGACATCCCGCCAGCCGCGCCGCCCGCCCGAGGGGACCCCATGGCCGACCAGCAGACCACCGGGCCGGTGGCCGTCACCATCGGACGGCGCCCGGAGCCGGTCCACGACGTCGCCGTGTACGCCTTCGACGGCATGACACCGTTCGAACTCGGCGTCGTGGTCGAGGTGTTCGGGCTCGCCAGGCCGGAGCTGAGCGGGCTGCTCGCCGCCCCCTGGTACGGGCTCAAGGTCTGCGCCGACCGCCCCGGGACCCCGCTCCGCTCCGTCGGCGGCTTCTCCCTCACCGCCGAACACGGCCTGGACGAACTCGCCGCCGCCGACACGGTGGTGGTGCCCGGCGTGCCGAACGCCTTCGGCGGCGTGGGCGCGCCTCCCGGCCGCCAGGCCGGCGGGGTCTCCCCCGGCCTCGTCGCCGCGCTGCGCACCGCGCACGAACGCGGCGCCCGGATCGTCTCCATCTGCTCCGGAGCCTTCGCACTCGCCGCCGCCGGCCTGCTGGACGGCCGCGAGGCCACCACCCACTGGCGGTACGCGGAACTGCTCCAGCAGCGTCACCCGGCGGTCCGGGTCAACCCCGACGTGCTGTACGTGGACAGCGGCTCCGTCCTGACCAGCGCCGGCAGCGCCGCCGGGATCGACCTCTGCCTGCACCTGGTCCGCCGCGACCACGGCGCCCGGGTGGCCAACAGCGTGGCCCGCCGCTTCGTCGTGCCGCCTCACCGGGACGGCGGCCAGGCGCAGTTCGTCGAGGCCGCGGTCCGGCCGGTCGAGGAGGGGGACGACGGGATCGGCCGCTCCATGCAGTGGGCGCTGGACCACCTCGCCTCGCCGCTGACCGTCACCCTGCTGGCCCGGGCCGCCGGGATGTCCGACCGCTCCTTCCTGCGGCACTTCACCGCCCGCAACGGCACCAGCCCGATGCGCTGGGTGATCAGCCAGCGCGTCGCGGCCAGCCTGCCCCTCCTCGAAGCACCCGCCGGGACCGTCGAGGAGATCGCCGTCGCCGTCGGCTTCGAGAGTGCCGCCACCTACCGGCACCACTTCGGCCGGGTGATGCGCACCTCGCCCACCGCCTACCGCCGCTCCTTCGGCCACGGCGGCGCCTGAGCCCGGGGGGTCCGGGGGGTCCGGGGCCCCGGCGGGCGTCCCGTGGCGGAGGACGGCCGGGGCCCGGTCATCGGGTCACGCCTGCGTCCCGGTGCGGAGGGCCGCGTTGGCGAGGATGGCGTCGTGCAGCCACTGCGCGAGGCCGGGGGCGAGCCCGTCGTAGACGGCGGTGAAGCGCGGGTCGGCGACGTACATCTCGGCGAGGCAGCGGTGCATCTCGTAGCCGCACGCGTAGAAGTTGTCGGTGATCTGCTGCCGGTGCGCCTCGGCGAGGTCCGCCGCCGGGCCGCCGCCGGCCGGTTCACCGGCGGTGAAGGCCTCGGCCAGACGGGCGTTGAGCGCGTCCCCCTCGGCCTTGATCCGTTCCCAGTCGGCCTTGCCGTAGCCGCCGGTGCGGCGCCGGGACTCCGCCCAGGCGTCACCGGAGCCCCAGCGCTGCTCGGCCTCGGTCTCCCACTCCTCGCGGTAGGAGTCGCCGAAGACCTCGAACTTCTCCTCCGGGGTCAGCTGAATGCCCATCTTCTCTGCCTCCATGGCGTGTTCGACGGCCGCGGCCAGTTCCTGGAGGCGGGCGATGCGGTCGGTCAGCAGTCGGTGCCGGCGCCGCAGGTGCTCGCTCGGGCTCACCGAGCCGTCGTCCAGGACGGCCGCGATCTCCTCCAGGGGGAACCCGAGTTCGCGGTAGAACAGGATCCGCTGCAGCCGGTCGAGGTCGGCCTCGTCGTACCGGCGGTAGCCGGCCCGGGTGCGGCCCCGGGGGGACAGCAGGCCGATCTCGTCGTAGTGGTGCAGGGTGCGGACGGTCACCTTGGCGAACTTCGCCACCGCGCCGACCGCGTACCCCGTACGGTCGGGCCCTTCGCCGCCGTTCATCCGGGTTCTCCCTTCGTGCTGCCCCACTCTCTTTCCTCCCGTTGCGTGAGGGTCAAGTCCAGTTTCACGGGTGCGACGCGCGCACGCCCCGCGCGCACGGCCCACATGGACGCCCCGCGCGCACGGCCCGCGTGGACGCCAGGCGCGCGCGGCCCACGTGGACGCCAGGCGCGCGCGGCCCACGTGGACGAGTCTCCGAGCGGGCGGTCCGGTGGCCGGTCCGGATTGGACGGAGCCGCCAATTGCCGGGCCCTGCGGGCGGCGGCCAGCATGGGCGCATGACCACCCCTCCCGCTCCGCCCCTGCGCCGCCGGCTGGCCGCGGAGGCGGTCGGCACCGCGGTGCTGGCCGCCGTCGTGGTCGGCTCCGGCTTCCGGGCCGACGCGCTGACCGCGGACGCCGGGGTGCGGTTCCTCGCGAACGTGGGGGCCTCGGCCGCCGCCCTGGCGGTGCTGGTCGACCTGTTCGGGCCGGTCTCCGGCGGTCACCTCAATCCACTGGTGACGGCCGGGTGCTGGTGGACCGGGCGACGGACACCCACCGGTCTGCCGCTGCGCGAGGCGACCGCGTACGCCGCGGTGCAGACCGCCGGCGCGCTCGCGGGGACGGGACTGGCCGACGCGATGTTCGGGCACCCGCTGTTCGAACTGTCCGCGGTGCCGCGCGGGGGCGGGGCGCTCCTGCTCGGCGAGGCGGTGGCCACCGGAACGTTGCTGCTGGTGGTGACCGTGTCGGCGGGCGGCGGCCGTCGGCGACCGGTGTCGACGGCAGTCGGGCTCTGGGTCGGGGCCGCCTGCTGGGCGACCTCCTCGGGCGGCTTCGCCAACCCTGCCGTCACGCTCGGCCGGGCGTTCACCGACGGCTGGACCGGCATCGCCCCGGGGTCCGTCCCGGGCTTCGTCCTCGCGCAGACCGCGGGTGCCGCGGCCGGGCTCGCGCTCGCGGCCCTGTCGACCGGCAGGGTGCACCGGGCGGCGGACGGTCAGGCCGTCACCGGTTCGCGTTCGGGTTGCGGCTGAACGGACCGTGGTCCCCTACGCCCGGACCGCCCGCGCGGCCCGCGCCGTCGCCGGTCGGGCCAGAACAGCACGTACCCGGCGGACACCACCACGAAGGCCAGCCTGGCCAGGCCGCGTGCCGCGTCGGACGGGAGCAGCAGCGTGCCCCCGTACAGCGAGGCCAGCGCGATCCAGCTCCACCACGGCACCAGGCGCTGCTGGCCGACCGTGTCCCAGAGCAGGGTGCCGAGCAGGATCGACGCGGTGTAGTACGTGTAGACGCTCGGGTCGAGCAGGATCCGGGCGTCCGCCCCGAGCAGGACGACGGCCGGCCAGCGGCCCCGCCGGACCGCCAGGCAGCCCAGCGTGAGGCCGAGCGCGAACTGGGCCGGCCGGTCCCACCACGGGGTGGCCGGGTCGGTCACCCCGAACCATCGCAGGGCGGAGGCGGGCTGGTTGGGGATGGTGAACTTGGCGGCCGCCATGGTGTCGAGGTCGCCCAGGTAGAACGGCAGCCAGGCGACGGCCACCAGCCCGGCGAACCAGAGCGCCGTCCGCAGCCAGGCCGGCCGGGGCAGGGCGAGGATCAGCGGCGCGAACGCCAGCGCCCACGGCTTGGAGTCGACCGCCAGCGCCAGGAAGACGCCGACCAGCCAGGCCCGTCCCCGGCTCAGCTCGTGCACCGCGAGGGTGGTGAAGAAGAGCGCCAGCACGTCGTCCAGGTGCGCGAAGCGGACGGACACCTCGACCCACATCGGGATGAACGCGAGCCCGGCGATCAGCAGCCGCTGCTGGAGCCGGCGGTGGTTGGTACCGGTGCCCAGGTAGTGCCGGGCCGCGGTGCGGCCGACCAGGACCAGCATCGCCAGGCCCAGCCCGGACATCACCGCCTCGGCCAGGACCGCGCCGGTGTGTGCGGGGAACGGGCCGAAGAGCCGTGCCACGGCCAGGCTGACCGGGCCGATCTGGAGCTCGGGGTGGTGTGCGTAGAGCGAGAGACCACCGTCGGGCCGGTCGCTGAAGAGCAGTTCCTCGCCCTGCCGGAGGTAGTGCCAGGAGAAGCCGCCGCTCGGTTCGACCAGCAGGAACCAGAGCACCGTCCAGGCGACCAGCAGGACGTGGTGCCGGCGGACCGGCAACCCGGCGATCCGGCCGGTGGCCGCCCCGTAGTCCGTGCCGGCCCGTCCCGGACGCCCCGAACCCCGTTCCCGCACACCCACCTCGTCCGCCGTTCCGCCCCCTCGGCCCGCCATCCTAGGTGACCTGACGAAACCGCCCGTGCCCCCGGGGTGCGGGAGCACGGGCGGTACGCGTCAGCGATGTGCGTCAGCGACGGGCGTCAGCTGTGCGCGTCGTCGACGGGCGTCGGCGGTGCGGCTCAGCCCTGCTGGGCGGAGCGACGGCGGCGGAGCACCACCAGGGTGCCGACACCGGCCGCGAGGACGGCGCCACCCGCGATCGCGATGGCGGTGGTGTTGTCACCGCCACCGGTGGTGGCCAGCGCCTTCTCGGCGTTGTCCGCGTTGGCGTTCGCCTTGACCACGGCGGCCGGGGTGATCGGCGGCGGCGAGACCTTCGGGATGCTCACCGGGAAGTCGATCGGCTCCCGCGTACCGGAGCCGCTGGGCGCCGGGGTGGGGCTCTCCGGAGCCGTGGTGGCCGGAGCCGTCGTGGCGGGCGCGGTGGTGACGGGGGCGCTCGGCGAGGTGCTCGCGGACGGCGTCGTGCTCGCGGACGGCGTGGCCGTCGTGGACGGCGTCGCGGTCGCGGACGGGGAAGCGGTCGTCGTGGCCGACGGGCTCGCGGTGGTGCTCGGGGTCGCCGTCCCGCTCGGGGTGGTGCTCGGGGTCACCGTGGCGGACGGCGAGGGGGTTCCCGTCGGCGTCGTGGTGGCCGACGGGCTGCCGGTCGGCTTCACCGTCGGGCTCGTGCTGGGGGTGGTCGGCTTCGTCGTGGACGGCGTGGCGGTCGGGCTCGGCTTGCCGCCGGGCACGATGGTGAAACGCTCGCCGTGGATGCCGTCGCAGCTGAACTCGCCCTCACCGATGGGGGTGTTGCCCTCGGCCGCCGCGGAGAAGACCACGGGGACGACCCCGGCCGTGCCGAGCGGCGCGTCCTTGGTCACCGCGACGCGGACGGTGAGGGTGAGGCTCTTGCCCTTCTTGACGGCGAGCAGCGAGTTCTCGTAGTCCGGGTTGCCGTTGACGAGCTTGCTGAGCAGGAACAGCACACCGTCGTCGTCGGTCTCACCGCCGCCCGGGGCGGGGGCGGCGGGCAGCCACGTCTTGGTCTTGTCCAGGCCCTCGGGCAGCTGGTACTCGACCTTGAGCTGGTCCGCGCGCAGGTTGCCCTTGGCGTTCTTGAACTTGAGCAGCGGGTAGAAGACGAAGTCCGTCTTGGTGTCGTTGTCGATGGTGAAGCTGAACTGCTTGGACTCGCCGCCCGCGACGAAGGTGCTCGGCACCCCGTCCAGCGACAGGTCGAGCTGGCGGGAAGCCGCCTTGGCGGCCTGCGGCGCGGCGGCCGACGGCGAGCCCGTGGCGGCGGCGACGGCACCCTGGGCACCGGTCAGGGCCATCGAGGCAGCCAGCGCGGTGGCACCGGCGAGGGCGAGACTGCGCGGTATGGAGATGGACACGGGAGACCTCACGAGAGTGTCCGGGCAGGACCCGGGAGCGCGGGCGGACGCTGCTGTCCGAGCTGCCTTCCCCCCGCGAAGCTGGAAGTCCGACGGAGACTACCGAAGGAACCAGCCACTCGGAAAGGCGGGTGCCGTGTTGTCCCGAACCCCGCCCGATATCTGCCCAATTGACCCAACTCGGCCCCCTGACAGGGCTTTTGATCCCTTCCGTCAGATGCTCACGAAGTGACCGGAACACGCCTGTGGGGACCGTGTCGTACACCTCCGTGGCTTGAACCCGACGGCTCCAACGCGTGCGGCCTCCGTCCGGTTCCGGGTGACGGCCACCGGTTCGCACCCGGCCGTGCCCGGCGTAGCGCCGGCCGGCGCTACGCCGGCAAGCCGGCCCGGCGGCGGGCGACGGCGGCGACGGCCGCCCAGTCCTTCTCGCCGTCCCCGTGGGCGAGCGCGTCCAGGAAGGCGTCCCGCAGCACGCTGCCGAACGGCAGCGGGACGTGCGCCGCGGCGCCCGCGGTGAGCGCGAGGTCGACGTCCTTGAGGCCCAGCGGAAGCCTGAACCCGGCCGGCTCGTACCGGCGTTCGGCCACCATCGAGCCGTAGCCGGTGTAGGCCGGTCCGGGGAAGAGGGTGCCGGTGAGCATCTCGACCAGGTCGGTCGGGCGGACCCCGTTGGCCTCGGCCAGGCTGCACGCCTCCGCCAGCGACTCGATCGCGCAGGCCAGCAGGAAGTTGGTGCTGATCTTGGCGGCGTTGGCCTGGACCGGGCGGTCGCCGAAGTGCCAGGTGCGCCGGCCCATGGCGGCCAGCAGCGGCTCGACCGCCGCCAGCGCGTCCGGGCTCCCGGCGGTCAGGATGTCGAGCGTCCCGGCCGCGGCCGCCGGTGGCCGGCCGAGCACGGGTGCGGCGACGTAGCCGATGCCGTGCTCGGTGTGCAGGGCCTCGGCCCGTTCGGCGAGCGCCACCGAGACCGTGGCCATGTTGACGTGCACGCCGGCGGCGGCGCCAGCCAGCAGCTCCGGGTCGAGCAGCAGCCGTTCGAAGGCCGTGTCGTCGGCGAGCATGGAGACCACCACCCCGGCGGCGAACACGTCCGCCGGCCCGTCGGCCGCCTGCGCGCCCCGGGCGACCAGCTCGGCCACCGGTCCGGGCGAGCGGTTCCAGACCCGGACGGTGTACCCGGCCCCCAGCAGGTTCGCCGCCAGGCCCCGGCCCATCGCGCCCAGTCCGACGAAGCCGACCGTCGTCCCGCCCATCGCACACTCCTGCTGCCGCCCGGTGAGCCGGTCGTCCGGCCACGATGCGCCCGACTGTACGTCAGCGGGCGACGACCGGCCCGGCGGGCGGGCGCGCCGTTCCGGTCCGTCCGTCGCGGGTCCCGTCGCGGGTCCCGTCCGGGCGGCGGCCCGGGCAGCGGCTCGGGAATCGGTTCGGGAATCGGCTCGGGTGCCGACCAGGGTGCCGGCTCAGGCGCAGGCCCGCTCCGGCAGCCGGCCGGCGGCGACCGCCCGGCCGGCCTCAAGGTGTGCGACGACCCGGCCGCGCAGCAGCTGGTACTGGGCCTGGAGCCGGCCCGGGCGCTGCGGGCGGGCGACCGGGCGGCCGGGGCCGACCCGCTCGTCCGGGCCGAACCGCGACCGGGTGAGGTCGACCTCGACGCCGGCGGCGGACCGGTTCCACCAGTGCAGGTCCGTCCGGACGCCGCCGGCGTACACCTCGCCCATCATCAGTTCGCCGCCGAGCAGGTCGTGCACCACCAGGGCGGTCGCCCCGCACTGGCCGCGGGCGGGGTTGTCGGGACGCCAGTGGGCCAGGTCCTCGGGCGCGCAGGTGTCGACACCCCAGGAGGAGCGGATCGCACGTTCGATGTCGTTGAGGGTCCACGCCGTCATAGCGGGAAGCCTGCCACGCGGCACTGACAGCGGCACAGGCTTTTCAGTGGGCAACCCCGTGTTCTGCGCTGACCTTCTCGATCTTCACCCGTACGAGGAGCTCGCCGGGGACGCCGTTGCGGGCGCCGTACTGCTCGGCGAGGTCCTCCCCCATGTACCGGGCGGCGATCCGGGTGGCCCACTCCCGCACCTCGGGCAGGTCGTCGACGAGCCGGGCCGTGCCCTGGACCAGGACGTAGGAGAACGGCGGCCGCTCGTCGTCCACGCAGAGCATCACCCGGCCGTCGCGGGCCAGCGTACGGCCCTTGACGGTGGCGGCACCCGTGTTGAAGACGATCTCGTCACCGTCCAGCAGGAACCAGACCGGCGCCACGTGCGGGCGGCCGTCGGCCCGGGTGGTGGCGATCTTGGCGGTACGGGTGCCGGCGGTGAGGAAGGCGCGCCATTCGGCCGCGGTCATGTCTGCCATGCCCCCATCCTGACCGCTCGGACGGCGCGGCGCGCGGATGTCCGGCCACCTTGTTCGCGCCGGAGTGCGCCGTGGTGCCCCGGAGCGTGCCGAACCGCACCCACCCGCGCGGGGCTCGTACGGCCCCGGCCGGGGCAGGTGCGTGCGGTGCGCGCCGGGGCGGTCGGGGGCCCGCCCCGGCGCGCACGTCCCGTGCCGGGCGTCCGGCTGCCCGACGAGGGCCTCGACGCCCGTTCCCTGCCGAGGCCGCGCCGCCCGCGATCCGGCGGGCGTCGCGGCACCCGCTACTTGCCGAGCGCCGCGACGCCCGCCTGCGCGAACTGCTCGTCGAGGTCGCCGCTGGGCGCACCCGCGACGCCGATGCCCGCGACGGGCGCGCCCTTGGCCTGCACCGGGGCGCCGCCGGCCAGGAACAGGGTGCCCGGGATGTCCTTGAGGTTCGGCGCCTGCGCCAGCCGCTTGGCCAGCTCGGAGGTGGGCGCGTTCCAGGAGACCGCCGTGAACGCCTTGCGCTCGGCGGACTCCGGCGACTGCGGGCCGGCACCGTCGCCCTTGAGCAGGACCCGGGTGATGCCGTCCCGGTCCACCACCGCGACCGAGACGCGCTGGCCGGCCTTGGCGGCGGCGTCCAGGGTGGCCTGGGCGGCCTTGGTGGCGGCCTCGATGGTCAGGCCGGTGGTCTGGGTGAGGTTCTTGTTCTGGGTGTCGGCCTTGACGGCGGCCGCGACGGCCGGGGTCTCGGAGGAATCGGCGCTGGCCGAGACGGCGCCCACGGTGGCGGCGGCCAGCGCGGCGGCGGCGACGGTGCCGGTCAGCACCTTGGCGCGGGCGGAGGTCTTCTTCATGGTCGGGCTCCTCGTCGGATCGGTGGTGGGGACGGGATCGATCCTCCGGTTCCGGCCCCCCGCGCCGCATCGGCGTTCCGGACACCGCCCGCAGGCATGATGGACGACGGACCCGTCAGCCGATCGGTTGATGCGCGACCGGGCCGCACGGG
Organism: Kitasatospora sp. NPDC058406; assembly: GCF_042722765.1. Classification (NCBI taxonomy): domain Bacteria; kingdom Bacillati; phylum Actinomycetota; class Actinomycetes; order Kitasatosporales; family Streptomycetaceae; genus Kitasatospora; species Kitasatospora sp. NPDC058406. The sequence continues at coordinate 11,243 of NZ_JBHXKE010000131.1, read as the reverse complement.
TCACCATCGAGGGATCGGCGCAGCTCGGCGCCGTACCCGCGCGCCGCGACCGGGGCGGGCGGACGGAACAGGCGGCGGAGTGAGGAGGGGCCCGTGGACCGTGTCGGCCGCCCCCTCGCAGGCCCCGGCCCGGACGGCCCCGGCCCGGACGGCGACGCCTCCGACGCGCCCACCGGTCACGGCCCCCGCCCGCACCCCGACGCGCACGTCCCCGACCCGGACGCGGGCCGGCTGGCCGTACTGCTCGACTCCGCCTTCCTGCTCCTGCTCGCCACCTCGCTCAACCGGTTCCTCACCCATCACCCCGGCAACCCGCGCATCCCCTGGGTGCTCGGCCTGAGCATCACCCTGGCCGTCGCCCAGCCGGTCGGCTCCTGGCTGGCCCACCACCGCCCGCCCGCTCCGGGGCGCCGCCGCCGGCTCTGGCCGCTGACCCTGGTGACCGCGATCTGGGTGGTACTGGTGCTGATCGCGCCGAGCTTCGCGTGGTGCGCCGTCCCGCTGGTCTACACGGCGCTGCGGACCCTGCCGGCCCGGGCGGCGATCCCGCTGGTCGCGGCACTGACCCTGCTGGTGGTGGTCGGCGAGGTGCGGCTGCCCGGCGGGGTCGACGCCAACCTGCTCCTGCTGCCGCCCGCCGTCGCGGCCCTGGCCACCTCCGTCTTCCTGTACATGGAGCGACAGGCCGAGCGGCAGCGCGCGCTGATCGCCGACCTGGTCCGCACCCGGCGCGAGCTCGCCGAAACCGAGCGCCGGGAGGGCACCCTGGCGGAGCGTGAACGGCTGGCGATGGAGATCCACGACACCCTCGCCCAGGGGCTCTCCAGCCAGCAGATGCTGCTCCAGGCCGCCGACCGCACCTGGGACGGCGACCCGGCGACCGCGCGCGCCCACGTCCGTACGGCCGCCGACGTGGCGGCCCGGAACCTCGCGGAGGCCCGCCGCTTCGTCCACGACCTCGCACCCGCCGAGCTCGCCGACGGCCGCACGCTCGACCAGGCGCTCCGCTCGCTCGCCGAACGGGAGTCCGCCGAGAGCGGGCTGCCGGTCCGCTTCCACCTGGACGGCGCACCCGCCCCGCTGCCGGCCGCCGCGCAGGCCGCGCTGCTGCGGATCGCCCAGGGGGCCCTGGCCAACGTCCGGGAGCACGCCGGGGCGTCGGCCGCCGCGCTCACCCTCTCCTTCCTCGGCGACCAGGCCGTGCTGGACGTCGCCGACAACGGCCGCGGGTTCGACCCGGCCTCCCCCGGAACCTCCTCCGCCGACAGCGCCCCCGTCTCCTCCCCCGCCGGCAGCCGCGGCCACGGCCTGCCCGCGATGCGCGCCCGGCTGCGTCAGCTCGGCGGCGCCCTGACCGTGGAGAGTGCCCCCGGCGAGGGCACCGTGGTCTCCGCCGCGGTCCCGCTCGCCCCCCGTCCCCCCGCCGAGCAGCGCCGACAAGCCCCGGAGCCCCGATGAACACCGACCCCGTGCCGTCCCCGGTCCGGCTGCTGGTCTGCGACGACCACGCCGTGGTCCGGGCCGGGTTGCTCGCCCTGCTGGCGAGCGCCGGTGACATCGAGGTGGTCGGCGAGGCGAGCAGCGGGGAGGAGGCGGTCGAGCTGGCGGCGCGGCTCGCACCGCAGGTGGTGCTGATGGACCTCCAACTCGGCGACGGCATCGACGGGGTGGAGGCCACCCGGCGGATCACCGCCGCTCCTGGCGCGCCGCACGTCCTGGTCCTCACCACGTACGACACGGACGCCGACATCACGCGGGCGATCGGCGCCGGCGCCACCGGCTACCTGCTGAAGGCCGAGCGGCCGGAGGAGCTGTTCGCCGCGGTGCACTCGGCCGCGCAGGGCAGGACGGTGCTCTCCCCGCCGGTCGCCTCCCGGGTGATGGCGCAGATGCGGGCGCCGGCGCCACAGCCGACCGAGCGCGAGCTGGAGATCCTCGCCCAGCTCGCCCAGGGGCTCGGCAACCGGGAGATCGCCCGCGCGCTGTTCATCAGCGAGGCGACCGTGAAGACCCATCTGGGCCGGATCTACGAGAAGTTGGGTGTCGACACCCGGGCGGGCGCGGTGGCCGTCGCCAAGGAGCGCCGGCTGCTGCGCTGAGCGTTCGGACGGCCCCGTTCGGTATCGGCGGCGACGCGGAATGCCGGATTTCGACGAGGGTCCACGGGCCTCCGGCCGGCGCTCCCGCCGCCTGTCGCCGCCCCCTCCTCCGCTCCCTGCGCGAACGGCCCTTTCCCGGCGGCGACTTCCCTCGACCCCGGTCCACACCCCAGAATGTGGATGTTTCGTGGATCTCACTATTGACAAACCAACCATGCGGTTTGTTAACGTAAAGATCAACGACGCCCTGCAGACAGGGGGCCTGCCGGGCCTGTGCGGAGCGCTCTCGCCGGAGAGCGGAGCCAGGGGGGACGGCGGGAGTCCGGGGAGTCGGGGGGTGCGGCGCATCGAGCCGTGCGAACGCGGCGCCGGGGGTGGAGGCGGCGCGGCGGACGCGCCCCCCCGCCCGGTAAAAAAAAAAAACCACCCCCAACAACCTGACAAACACG
>NZ_JBHXKE010000131.1:0-8685 GCF_042722765.1 Kitasatospora sp. NPDC058406 | reverse complement strand
GGGGGGGGGGGGGGCCCGCCAAACGCCGCTCGCACCCGGGGGGCGCGGCCCGCGGGGGGGTCCCCCCCCCGCGCCTCCCTGCTTTCCCGCCGACCTCGACGCCTCCCGCGCGCCCGCACCCGTTCCCGCACCCTGCGCCCTGCACCCTGCGCCCCGCGCCCTGCACCCTTCCCCGCACCTCGACGTCCTTCCCCTGCGCTCCGGGCCGTCCGTCCGGGTAAACTGCACCGAGTAGTGCAAATGAGGCCTGAGGAGGGACCCGCCCGATGAGCGCAGCGAACCCGGCACCGACCGCCGGCTCACGCCGGATGCCGGAGAAACGGCAGGCCATCGCCCGCGCGGCGAGCACGGTGTTCGGGCGCGAGGGCTACACCCGGGCGAGCGTCGACGCGATCGCCACCGAGGCCGGGGTGTCCAAGCGCACCATCTACAACCACTTCGGCGACAAGGAGAAGCTCTTCCTCTCCGTCGCGCTGGAGACCGCCGGCGAGCTCACCGAGATCGTCGCCGCCCTGGCCGACCGCCATCTGCACAAGATCGTCGACCTGGAGGCCGACCTGATCGCCTTCGCCGTCGACCGCGCCAAGGCCGTCCTCGCGGCCGGCGAACACTACGCGCTCGGCCGGACCATCCGCGCCGAGGCCGGCAACATCCCGCCCGACGTCCTGAACGCCTGGCTCGCCGCCGGCCCGCTCGCCTCCCACCGCGACCTCGCCGCCCACCTGGTCCGCCTGGCCGGCCAGGACCTGCTGACGGTCGACGACCCCGACCTCGCCGCCACCCACTTCACCCTGCTCACCTTCAGCGGCGCGGCCGACCAGTCCTTCTACGGCGCCGTCCCGATATCCGACGCCGCCCTCCACACCACCGTCTCCACCGGCGTCCAGGCCTTCCTCCGCCTCTACCGCCGCACCGCCCCCCGCCCCGCCGGCGCCTGACGGCCACCCCCACCCACAACCCCCCACCCCCGCGTCCCGCCCCACCGCAGCTGCCGCCGCCGACCGGCACCGGCAGCGGCCCCGGCACGGGGAAAGCCGCAGGTCGCACGACCTGCGGCCGGACCGCGAAGAGCGAACGGACGAGACGGCCCGACCGGAGCAGCCGGGCCCGCCCCGCTCAGGCCGTCCGCCCCCCGTTCCCCAGCGCCACGCGCGCGGGGATCCAGGTGCCAACGGCGGCGAGCGCCGCGCCGCCGACGACGACGATCACGAGCTGGGTGACCGGTACCGCCACCGGGGCGGTGCCCCGGGTGATGCCCCGGGCGTAGGCGGTGAGCACCCCGAAGGCGATGCCCAGGCCGAGGACCGTGGCGATCGCGACGGAGGCCGCGGTCTCCCAGCCGAGCATCCGCCGGACCTGGCCGCCGGTGGCCCCGGTCAGCCGCAGGGCGGCGAACTCGTGGCGCCGCTCGGTGATGCTCATGGCCAGGGTGTTGAGCACGGCGATGGCGACGAAGGCGACGATCAGACCGAGCGTCACGTAGCCGATCTGGGCACTCGTCCGGTCGCCCGCGGACTGGGCGGCGACGCGGTCGAGCACGCCGATGCCGGGCTCGGTCCGCAGCGCCGCGGCCAGGGCGTCGCGGGTGACGCCGTCCCCCCGGACGAGCAGGCTGTCGTCGAGCGGGACGTCGACGTGCGCGGCGACCGGTCCGTGCGCCAGGGTCAGGTCGCCGAAGGCCATCCCCCGGGCGTACAGGGCGACGACGGTGACCTCGTACGGCGCGCCGTCGGCGAGGGTGAGCCCGACCCGCTGGCCGATCCGGTACCCCAGCCCGTCCGCGGCCGCCGCCGTCCCCTCCGCCAGCCGGCCGAGGTCGCCCGCGGTCACCCCCAGGTCGAGGGTGTCGGACAGCCGCTCCGGCGTGACCGCCTGCACGCTGCGCTTCTCCAGACCGTCGCGCACCTGGCTGTGGAGCACCCGGGTCACGGTCCGGACGCCGGGGACGGCGGCCGCCGCCGCGGCGACGGAGGAGGGGACGCGGGGCCCGACCACCAGGTCGGCGACGTTCCCGCGGTCGCGCTGCGCGCTCGTCGCCCGGTCGACGGTGGTCCCGGTGAAGAGGATGGTGCAGGCCATCGCGATCAGCAGCGTCAACGGGGTGACGACCGAGGCCAGCCGGTGCGCCGCGGCCCGCAGGTTGTGGGCGGCGAGGTAGCCGCCGACCCGGGACGCCCGCAGCGGCAGGCCCAGGACCGCCGCACCGGCCCGGGCGACCGGCGGCCCCAGCAGGGCGAGCGCGGTGCACCACAGCAGGACGGCGTTGAAGCAGACCGGGGTGGAGGACTGGTCCGAGTGCAGCGCGGTGAGCAGGACGGTGAGGACGACGGCGCCGGCGGTGGCGACGGCACCGAGGACGATCCGGACCGGGCCGATGCGCGGCGGCCTGGACTCGGCCTCGCCGAGGGCCTCGACCGGCTTGACGGCGGTGGCCCGCCGCGCCGAGATCCGGGCCGCGCCCCAGCCCGCGAGCAGGGTGGCCCCGGCCGCGGCGATCGCGGGGAACGGCGAGAGGACGACCGGGAAGTTCGCGGGGATCACGTCCAGGGAGACGAACCGGTCGTGCAGCCGGTCGCCCAGCGGCACGCCCGCGGCGGCACCGAGGATCCCCGCGGCCAGGCCGACCACGAGCGCTTCGCCGCCGATCATCTTCCGGACCTGCCGTCCGGTCGCGGCGACCGCCCGCAGCACCGCGATCTCGCGCTGGCGCTGCTGGATCGACAGGGCGAAGGTGCCGACCACCACCAGCAGGGCGACGATCAGGGAGGTGCCGCCCAGGACGGCGCCCATGCTGATCAGACGCACCTGGGCGTTGGCGGCGTCGGGGAACTCCACCCGCCCGCGCTCGTCGCCGGTGCGGACCACGGCGACCGGGCCCCCCGCCGCCCGGAGCAGCTCCCTGACGTCGTCGGCGGCCGAGGCCGAGGACGGGAACACCCCGATCGCGCTGACCAGACCGTCGTGACCGGCGAGCCGACGGGCCTGCTCCGGGGCGAAGTACACCCCGGCCTGGGCGGCGAACCCCTGCGTGGTGACGCCGACGACGCGGACGGTCGACGACCCCGTGGCGGTGCGGACCTGCACGGTGGAGCCGACGGACAGGTGGGACCGGGCCGCCGTGGCCGCGTCCAGCACGACCTCGTCGGCGGCCGACGGCGCGCCGCCCGAGGCCAGGGTCAGGCCGGACAGCGGCGCCGACTCCCAGCCGTGGCCCCACGAGTTGCGCGTGGGCCCGCCGGGCAGCAGCACGGGGAACATCACCTCGGTCGCGACGGCCCGCACCGAGGGCAGCGCCCCGATGCGCCCGGCGAGTGCGGCGGGCACCCAGGCCCGGTCGGTGATCGGCTTGGCCTTCTCCCTGGTCCTCCCCTCGCCCCGGTCCTCGACGTGGTGGACGTTCTGGTCCCCGGTGACCACGACCGGTGCGGCCGCGTACCGTTCGGGTTCGACGCTGCCGAGGATCCCCGTGGTCAGCAGCGTTCCGCAGCCGCTGACCAGGGCCGCGGCGCAGAACAGCGCGACGAACGCGCCGGCGAATCCGGCCCTGCGGTGCCGGAGGGTGGCGAGGGCGAAGCCGAGCATCATCGGTTCCACGCTCCCAGGCGGATCATGCGGTCGGCCACCTTGGCGGCGGTCGGCCCGGACATCGTGTCGGCGACCCGGCCGTCGGCCAGGAACAGGACGTCGTCGGCGTAGGACGCCGCGACGGGGTCGTGGGTGACCATCACGACGGTCTGGCCGAGCTCGTCGACGGCCTGCCGGAGCAGGGTGAGGACCTCACGGGCCGTCATGGTGTCGAGCGCACCGGTGGGTTCGTCGGCGAAGAGCACCTCGGGATCGGAGACCAGGGCCCGGGCGATGGCGACGCGCTGCTGCTGCCCCCCGGACAGCTGGCCCGGGCGGTGCCCGGTCCGCTCCTGCAACCCCACCCGCCCGACGAGTTCGGCGAGCCGCGCGGCGTCGGCCCGCCGACCCGCGAGGCGCAGCGGCAGCGTGATGTTCTGCTCGACGGTCAGCGCCCCGACGAGGTTGAACGCCTGGAACACGAACCCCGCGCGCTCCCGGCGCAGTTCGGTCAGCTTCGTCTCGCTGAGCCGGGACAGGTCGGTGTCCCCCAGCCGGACCGTTCCGGACGTCGGACGGTCCAGGCCCGCCGCGCAGTGCAGGAACGTGCTCTTGCCCGAACCGGACGGCCCCATCACCGCGGTGAACCCGCCCTTCGGCAGCCGCACCGTCACCTCGCGCAGCGCGGCGACCGCACCCCGCCCCTTGCCGTAGACCTTGCTCACTGCTTCCAGCGTGATCGCTTCGCTCATGCTCCTCAGCCTGCCGATCCCCGGGCGCCCCCGGCAGGGACGGGATCACGAGCCACCCGTGACATCGTCACGGGTAGGGTCGGCGCATGATCAGACTCCTGCTGGCGGAGGACCAACACGTGGTGCGCAGCGCGCTGGTGGCGCTGCTGGAGCTGGAGCCGGACCTGGAGGTCGTCGCGCAGACGGGCTCCGCCGACGACGTGGTGCCGAGGGCGCTGGTCTTCACCCCCGACGTCGCGGTGCTCGACATCGAGATGCCGGGCCGGCTGGACGGGCTGCAGGCCGCTGCCGCGCTGAAGGAACGGGTTCCGGGCTGCCGGACCCTGATGCTCACCTCGAACGGCCGGCCCGGGCTGCTCCGCAGGGCCCTGGAGGCGAAGGTCGACGGCTTCCTGCTGAAGACCGCCCCGCCGGAGGAACTGGTGGCGGCGATCCGGCAGGTGGCCGGCGGCGGACGGGTGCTCGACCCGGGACTCGCGGTCGCGGCGTGGGACCTCGCCGACAATCCGCTGACGCCGCGGGAGAACGACGTGCTGCGGGAGCTGGCCGAGGGCGCCGAGCCGCCGGAGATCGCGACCCGGCTGCACCTGTCGACCGGCACCGTCCGCAACGTGCTGACCGCGGTCGTCGGCAAGCTCAACGCCCGCAACCGGACGGACGCGGTACGCATCGCCCGCGACGCGGGGTGGTTGTAGCGGCCGGCGCCGGCACGGTGGCCGTCAGTCCCGCGGCACCTCGGCGCGCAGCACGTACCAGCCGTCGTCCGGGCCGACCGACAGGGTGCCGCCGATGGCGGCGAGCCGGACGGTCAGCCCTCCGATCCCCGATCCGGGTGCGCTGACGCCGTCCGGCACCCCGTCGTTCTCCACCTCCAGGCGCACCGAGTCCCCGTCCAGCGAGGTGGCGATGCGTGCGTGGCGCGCGGAGCTGTGCCGCAGGAGGTTGGTGACGGCCTCCCGGAGGACCACGCTCAGGACGGCTCCCGCGGCCTCCGGAACCGGCCCGTCGTCGAGTTCCACCGTGATGGCGGCCGCCTCCAGGACGGCCGCCGCCGACGCCAGTTCCGCGGCGAACGACAGCCGGGGGGCGGCGTCGACCACCGTTCGCAGCTCGCTCTCCCCGCGCTCGGCCAGACGCACGATGTCGCGCAGCTCGGCCCGGCTGCGGCCGGCGTCCGAGGCCGACAGCCGCCGGGCGAGCTCGGCCTTGAGCAGGATCGCGGTCAGCCCGTGGCCGAGCAGGTCGTGCAGGTCGCGGGCGGCGCGCAGGCGTTCGGTGACCACGGCGGCCCGGGCCAGCCCCGCCCCCGCCCGCTGGAGCTGCCGCACCAGGCGGACCAGCCGCAGCACCCCGTGGACGACGACGCAGGAGATCAGGACGTCGACGGCGGCGAACAGCCCCGGCACCGCACCGCCGCCACCGGCCGCGCCGCCGCCGACCGTCCCCCCGGGGATCAGGCCGCCGGTGATCAGGCCGCCGGCCACCGCCGCCGCGCCGGCGAGCGCCAGGCCGGCCCGGGGCGGCAGGGCGAACAGGAGCGCACCGGCCAGGATGCCGACCGCACCGATCCAGTTCCGCCCGAACCAGGGCAGCGGCAGGAAGGCGAGGGCCGCCGAGCCGAGCAGGAGCAGCCGGGCGGGGCGCGCCGCGTCGCGGGTCGCGTCGCGGGTCGCGAAGCGGACCTGGAGTCCGCAGAGCAGCAGCAGGCACGGGACGCCGAGGCCGAGCAGGGGCACCGGGACGAACAGGACGGCCTTGACGCAGAAGGTGCCCAGCACGAGGACGTACAGGCCGAGCACCGTCCGCAGTTCGGGCGGATCCGCCAGCGCCGCCGGGGCGGGGGTGGCCGCGACCTCCGCCTCGACGGCGAAGCGCCCGTCCGGCTCCAGACCCGCCGTCAGCGAGCCGCCGACGGAGCGGACCCGGTCGGCGAGGCCGTCGAGGACCTCGGCGCCGAGCGCGGCCGTCGGCACACCGTCGCTGACCACCCGCAGCACCACCCGGCCGGCCCGCTCGCCGGTGACGATCTCGCACCGCCGCGCGTCCCCGACCCGGACGACGGCGGTGACCGCCTCCCGCAGGACGGTCGCCAGTACCGTCCCGGCCGGTCCGAGCGGCTCCGAGTGCCCGATCCGGAGGTCGGCGGCGATGCCGGCGGAGGCGAGCAGGGCGCGGGCGCTGGCCGCCTCCGGGGCGAGCGACAGGCTGCGCAGCTCGGCCGCGGTGGCACGGGTCGCCGCCAGGGTCCGGCGGGCCGTGGCGATCAGGGCGTCCAGGACGGCCGGATCCTTCCGGAGCGCCAGGCCGCGGACCTCCCGCAGGCCCTCCGCGAGGCCGGCCTGCAGGCCGGCCGCGATCCGCAGCCGTTCGGCGGTCACCGCGGAGGCCGCCAGGGTGAGCCGGGCGGCGTGGACCCGCGTCGCGAGCAGCGCGAGCGTGGTGACGGCGTACAGCATGGCGGCGCCGATCACGAGGATGAGCATCAGGTCGACGACCGTGCGCGCGCTGCCCGACCGGGCCGCCTCGGTGAGCGCCGCCGCGCCACCGAGCAGGAACAGCGAGGTCCGGCGGCGCTCCAGCAGCAGTGAGGCGGCCGGGAGGCACAGCAGCCCGATCGAGACCCCGAGCGGAACGACCGCCAGCCAGCCGACGGCCAGCTCCGTGAGCGTCCAGGCCACGGGCGGCGCCGCGGGGACGGCCCGCCGCAGTCCCGGCTCGACATGGCGGAGCTGCACCGCCACCAGCAGCAGGCACGCCACGACGACCGCGAGCCCGGCACCCGGCTCCGCCGGCACCCGTGCGAGCCCCTTCAGGAGGTGCACCGAGGCCACGGCGGCGGCCACCCCGCCCACCAGCGCACGCGACGACCGCGGCGCGACGTCGCCGCTCGCTACCCCCTCCACCCGGGGCATGCTACGCGGAACCCGATCACCCCGGACGACAAGAAAGCCCCAGGCCGTGGGCCTGGGGCTTTCCTTGTGGAGCGGGCGACGAGAATCGAACTCGCACTCTAAGCTTGGGAAGCTCATGTTCTACCACTAAACTACGCCCGCCTGACGAGCCGTCAGAGACCGCTCGATCTGTGCCCACTGTACCCCATGGGTGACACCCGTTGCACAGCTGATCGGAGGCCGTGGCGGAGCCGCGGGGGGCGGTCGGCGAGGCGTACTGTGTGGGCCGCGTGAGAGCGCCGCGGCGGGCGGGGCGCGGGGCGGCGAGCCTTGGTGTGGAATGTCCGGAACATCCCCTAATGTGACGCTGGTCCCGTGGGCTGTCGCCCGTTCGGGGCGCGACGAGTACGGGTGAGTAGCGGGGTAAGGATGGGAAGGGGATCGATGGAGCAGCGCGCCGTCGTTCGTTGTGCCGAGGGGCACCTGTTCAGCACCACCACGTTCCCGATGCAGAATCTCGGGCCCGGCCGGCTGGGGCCGGGGCGGCTGATCCGCTGTCCGCAGTGCGGACGGCTGAGGAGTTCGGTGCTGGCCGATGTGCGGGAGCTGTCCGAGCCGCAACTGGCCCGGGCCCTGCAGTTGGAGGCCGCGGAGTTCCTGGCCTGACCGGGGTGACCGCGGGACGGTGGTGACTGGTGCGGCCCCGGGCGATTCGTCCGGGGCCGCGTCGTGCACGTAACCTCGAAGCGTGCTGCTCTCTGACAAGGACATCCGGACCGAGATCGACAAGGGCCGGGTCGTGATCGACCCCTTCGACCCTGCGATGATCCAGCCCTCCAGTATCGACGTACGACTGGACCGCTTCTTCCGGGTCTTCGAGAACCACCGCTACCCGCACATCGACCCCTCCGAGGAGCAGCCGGACCTGACCCGGCTGGTCGAGCCGGAGGAGGACGAGGCGTTCATCCTCCACCCCGGCGAGTTCGTCCTGGCGTCGACCTACGAGGTCATCTCGCTGCCGGACGACGTCGCCTCCCGCCTGGAGGGCAAGTCCAGCCTGGGCCGCCTCGGGCTGCTGACGCACTCCACGGCCGGCTTCATCGACCCGGGCTTCAGCGGGCACGTCACGCTGGAGCTGTCGAACGTCGCGACGCTGCCGATCAAGCTCTACCCCGGGATGAAGATCGGGCAGCTCTGCCTGTTCCGGCTCTCCTCGCCGTCCGAGCACCCGTACGGCTCGGAGCGCTACGGCTCGCGCTACCAGGGGCAGCGCGGTCCGACGCCGTCCCGCTCGTACCTGAACTTCCACCGCACCAAGGTCTGACACCGCGCGCGGCGGCGACCGCACGACGGCAGGACCGCACGGCAGCAGAGCAGAGCCGACGTGGGGGGGGGGGCGCGGGGCGACCGGGCGCCCCGCCCCCCCGCGCGCCCGGGGGGGGGCGGGGCGGGGGGCGCCCCCGCGCGCCCCCCGGGCG
>NZ_JBHXKE010000130.1:0-25895 GCF_042722765.1 Kitasatospora sp. NPDC058406 | reverse complement strand
AGCCGGGGACGACGGTGTACCCGGTCAGGTCGAGGTCACCGGCCGTGGTGGCGCCGCCGAGACCGGCGATCCGGGTGCCCTCGACGGCGAGACGGCCGTGGTCGACCACCCCGCCGGGCAGGACGAGGCGGGCACGGGTCAGTGCGGATCGGTCCGCTGTCACGCGGTCACTACCTCTCTGGGGGACGGGCCGTACCCGTGTGCAGGTCTGTTCGATGTCCACCCGCAGCCACGACGGCTCGGGGTCCCGCTCGTGTCCTGGGCGATGTCCGCCCCGCAGGAGACGAGCGGGAGCCCGGCGTACCCGGAGGGGATTCTCGGAGGACGTTCCCGCGAGGAGACCGACCGGTGGGGCGCCTCCGGCCGCCGGCGCCCCACCGTGGTCAGCGGGCGGCGAGGACGCCCAGCAGGCGGGTCACCTCGGCTGCCACCGTGTCCCGGGCGGGCCCGAGGTAGGTGCGCGGATCGGCGGCGTCGGGCGTCGCCCGCAGACGGTCGCACACCGTGCGGGTGAAGAGCTTGTTGAGATGGGTGGAGATGTTGACCTTCGCCATGCCGGCCGCGACGGCCTTGGCGAGGTCGGCGTCGTCGACGCCCGAGGAGCCGTGGAGGACCAGGGGCACGTCCAGTGCGGAGCGTAGACGGGCTATGAGGTCGAGGTCCAGGGCGGCGTCGCGGGTGAGCATCGCGTGGGAGCTGCCCACGGCGACGGCCAGCGCGTCGACGGCGGTCGCCGCGGCGAACGCGCACGCCTCGCCGGGGTCGGTGCGGACGCCGGGGGCGTGTGCGCCGTCCTTTCCGCCGATCTCGCCCAGTTCGGCCTCGACCCAGACGCCGGCCCGGTGGCAGTACTCGGTGACCTCCCGGGTGGCGGCGACGTTGGCGTCGTAGGGGAGCTTGGACGCGTCGAACATCACCGAGGTGAAGCCGAGTTCGACGGCCTCGTGGACGAGTTCGGTGGACTCGGCGTGGTCGAGGTGGACCGCCACCGGTACGGAGGCCGCCCGGGCGAGGGCGAGGGAGGCCAGTGCGATCGGGGTGAGCGAGCCGTGGTAGCGGGCGGTGTTCTCGCTGATCTGGAGGATGACGGGCAGGCTGGCCTGCTCGGCTCCGGTGACGATGGCCTCGGCGTGTTCGATCTGGACGACGTTGAACGCCCCGACGCCGTAGGCGCCGGCGTGGGCGGGACCGACGATGTCGGCGGTGGGTGTCAGAGGCATGAGGGTTCTCCACGAAGGCGGTGGCGGAGCACCGGGCGGGGACGCCGGGACCGCTGTCGCGGGCCGGGCGGACCGGTCACCCGCCGGGGCGCCCCGGCTCGGCGCGGGGCGGGGCGGGACGGCCGGGCTCTCACGCGGCGGTGGGGCCGAGGATCACGGAGCGGGTCAGGTTGCGGGGGCGGTCGGGGTCGTAGCCGCGGCCGGCGGCGAGGCGTACGGCCAGCCGCTGGGCGACGATCAGGTCGGCGAGCGGGTCGAGGGCGCCGGGCGCGTCGGCCGAGGCGCAGTGGAAGTGGCCGCCGACCCGGGCGACGTCGTCGGCGAGGCCCTCGGGGGCGGGGCCGAACAGCCAGGTGACGCGGCCGGGGCCGGTGATGCTGATGGGTCCGTGGCGGTACTCCATGGCGGGGTAGGCCTCGGTCCAGGCCCCGGCGGCCTCGCGCATCTTCAGGCCGGCTTCGAGCGCGAGCCCGTACGTCCATCCCGTCCCGAGGAAGGTGAACTGCTCGGCGCCGCTCACGTCGGGGCCGAGCGGGGTGTCGAGGGCGCGCCGGGCGTCCCCGACGGCCTGGGCGAGCGGACGCACCCCGGCCGGCAGGGCGCCTTCGGCCTCCAGGTGTGCGCGGAGCAGGACCAGCGCGGTGGTGGCGAAGCGGGTCTGGACGACCGACTCCTCGTCGGCGAAGTCGAGCACGACGGCGTGGTCGGCGACCGTCATGACGGGTGTGGCCGGGTCGGCGGTGAGGGCGGTGGTCGCGACGGAGCCCTTGATCTTCGCCAGCAGGTCGATGACCTCGGTGGTGGTGCCGGAGCGGGTGAGGGCCACGACCCGGTCATAGTCGCGGCCGAGCGGGAACTCGGAGGCCGCGAAGGCGTCGGTCTCGCCGTGGCCGCCGCTTTCGCGCAACTGTGCGTAGGCGTGGGCCATGAACCAGGAGGTGCCGCAACCGACCACGGCGACGCGCTCGCCGCGGCGGGGCAGTACGTCGGCGTGCGAGCCGACGGACCGGACCGCACGCGCCCAGGTCTCGGGCTGCGAGGCGATCTCGATCGAGGTACGGGAGGTTCCGATGGTGGTCACGGGGATTCCTTGCGCTCGGAGTGGGTCGGAGAAGGCGTCCGGTTGTTCAGCATGCTGTTTCACGAACACTCACAATGTCAAGAGTTGCTCATAATCTTGCTCAATCAAGCACTATCGAGCAATGAGTGTGACGTGAGGCGCCTGGGCCCGGGTGGTGACGAGGCATCGCGGGCGGGCGCGTCATTCGGGGCCGGCGTCGGCCGGGGCGGGCGGGACCTTCTCGACGGAGACCCTGGTGAGGAGCCGGTGGTAGACGGTGGCGTCGACCTCGCCGGCGACCGGGCAGGGGACGGCGGCGGCCGACAGGGCCACCGCGGTGCGGAGGATGTCCGGCCAGGCGGAGCCGGCCTCCAGCCCGGCGGCGATCGCGGCCACGCAGGCGTCGCCGGCGCCCGTCGGATTGCCGGAGAGCTGTTCGGGAGGCGCTGCCCGCCAGGTGCCCTCGGGTGTGACGGCGTGCAGGCCGTCGGCGCCGGCGGACGCGACGACGGTGCGGGCTCCCAGGGTGCGCAGTGCGGCGGCGGCGCGTGGGAGGTCCTCGCAGCCCGTCGCCGCGGTGATCTCCTCGGTGTTGGGTTTGATCACGTCGGGGCGGGCCGCCAGGGCCTGGAGGAGGGCGGGGCCGCTGGTGTCGAGCACCGTGTGCGCGCCGGCCGCCGAAGCGGTGCGGATGAGCTGTGCGTAGGCGTCCGCCGGGACGCCCGGCGGGGTGCTGCCGCTGAGGACGACCACGCGCGCGCCCGCGGCCAGTGCGGCGAAGTGCTGGCGGAAGAGGTGCCATTCGGGCGCGGTCACGAACGGTCCGCGCCCGTTGAAGACGGTGGCGTCGCCGTCGTCGCGCGAGACGACGGCGAGGGTCCGGCGGGACTCGCCGATCACCTCCAGGAACGCGTTCCGGATGCGGGCGTCGCGCAGTCCGTCGCGGATCCGGCGGCCGGTGGCTCCGCCCACCAGGCCGGTCGCCACCGGGTCGCGCCCGAGGGCGACGAGGACGCGGGCCACGTTGATCCCCTTGCCGCCCGCGCGTTCCTGCGCGGTGTCGACGCGGTGGGACGTACGGGGCCGCAGGCTGTCGACGCTCCAGGTGGCGTCGAGCGCGGCGTTGAGGGTGACGGTGAGGATCATCGGGCGGGTGCTCCTGTCCCACGGGCGGTCGCGGTGTGCCCGGCCGCCTGCCAGGCGGCGAGGCCCGCGCCGAGGCATGCGGCCCGGTCCCCCAGTTCGGCCCGGACGAGCAGGGGGCGGCGTTGGAAGGTGAGGCGTTCCTCCAACCCGGCGCGTACGGGGTCGAGCAGGAGCGGGCCGGCCTCGGCGAGACCGCCGCCGAGGACGATCAGCTCCGGTGCGAGCAGGGTGGTGACGGTCGCCAGCGCCTCCGCCAGCCCCGTCGCCGCGCGGTTCCAGACCTCCTGCGCCACGGGGTCGCCCTGCGCGGTCAGGGCCGCGACGTCAGCAGCGCCGGCGACGGCCCGTCCGGTGCGCGCGGTGTAGGCGGACGCGACGGCGGCGGCGGACGCCACGGTCTCCAGACAGCCGGTGCGGCCGCACGCGCACGCTTCCGTCCCGGACCCGACGGCGATGTGGCCGATCTCGCCGGCGTATCCGCCGGCCCGGACCGGCCTGCCGTCGCAGACGAGCGCGGCGGCGATGCCGGTGCCGATGGCGACGAAGAGCACGTTCTGCGCCCCCCGGGCGGCCCCCAGGGTGCATTCGGCCACGCCGCCTGCGCGGACGTCGTGGCCCAACGTGACGTGCAGGCCGGTGCGTTCCTCCAGGAGCGCGGCGAGGGGGAGGTCGCGCCAGCCGAGGTTCGCCGACCAGACGGCTCGCCGGAGGCCGTCGTCGACGATGCCCGGGACCACCACGCCCGCGTGGTGCACGAGCAGTCCGCGCCCGGTGGCCGTGCGGTCCAGGGCGAGCAGGGTGTCGGCGATGGCGTCGAGGACGGCGGCAGGCCCGTCGGCGCGGGGCGTGGGACGGTACACGGTGTCCACCGGTCGCATGCCGTGGTCGAGCACCGCCCCCTTCATGCCGGTGCCGCCGACGTCGAGCGCGATCACGCATCCCTGGGCGCGGGGACCGCCGGCCGCGGGACCTGCCGGGGGTGAGGGGGAGTCCCCCGGCAGGTCCTCCTCGCCGGTGGCTGCGGGCGCCGTGGCTGCGGACATCGTGGCCGGGGGCGCCGCAGCCGGGAGGTGTGCGGCCGGGAGGTGTTCGGCCGCCCACAGGGGAACGGGGGACGGGGGCCGGTACCCCGGGTCGGCGTCCTCACGCCGGGTGCCGGACGGGGGGAAGCCTTCGGCCGGGGCCGGGGAACTGTTGCTGCTCATGGATGTCGAACCGCCCTGATGATCGAACATGCGCGATAAGCGCACGGAGTATGCGGATTCGTTCAAGATGTATGAGCGAAGTATCCAGACGAGAGCCTGCTGCGTCCAGGGTTCGGCGGTCGAAACGTTGTGTGGCATGCGCAAACCGTCCACGGCACGCGGTGCGCGATGCTGCGGAGCTACGATCAACTCCGCGCATACTTCCCGGGGGGCGGCCGGTCGGCCGCCCAGGCGGACCCCGTCCCCTCGGCGCGCGGTCCGGAGTTCCACGGCGAAGAGGGGATACTGCGCATGTCCAAGCAGGAGCGGTGGAGCAGGCTGCTCGAACTGCTGGCGGTCGACGGCAAGCTGGACGTCGAGGAGGCGGCCGTCTCGGTCGCGGTGTCACCGGCGACCATCCGGCGCGACCTCGACGAACTGGCCGAGCAGCGGCTGCTCGTCCGCACGCGCGGAGGGGCGATCGCGCACGGGGTCTCCTACGAGCTCCCGATGCGCTACAAGTCCTCGCGGCGGGTCTCCGAGAAGCAGCGCATAGCGATCGCCGTGGCGGACCTCCTGGGCGAGGGGGACGTGGTCGGCCTCAACGGCGGCACCACCACCACCGAGGTGGCCCGGGCGCTGGTGCTCCGGGCGGGCGGGGGGCCCGCGGAACGGCCGGAGAGCACCTCGGGACCGATGTACACGGTCGTCACCAACTCCCTGAACATCGCCGGCGAACTGGCGGTCCGCCCGCAGTTCAAGCTCGTGGTGACGGGCGGTGTGGCGCGCCCCCAGACCTATGAACTGGTCGGCCCGCTGACCGAGGGCGTGCTGAACCAGGTGGTGCTCGACGTCGCCGTGCTGGGGGTGGACGGTGTGGACCCGCGGCTCGGCGTGATGACGCACCACGAGGACGAGGCCGGCATCAGTCGCCTCTTCGCGGAGCGCGCCCGGAAGGTGATCCTCGCGACGGACTCGTCCAAGATGGGCAGACGGGCCTTCGCCCGGATCTGCGGCCTGGACCGGATCGACGTGCTCGTCACCGACTCCGACCTCGATCCCGACATGGCGGCGCGGTTCGTCGAGGCGGGTGTCGAGGTCATCGGCGTCTGACGCTCCCGCACCACACCCCGCGCCGCCGGAAGGGCTCGCCCGCCCTCCGGCGGCGCCGCCCTTTCCGGGGGCGCCCACGGCTCGCTCCCGCTCCGCCGGGCGCCCGAGGCCGGGCCGCACGGCTCGGCATCCGCGCTCGGGGACCGTGCTCGGGGACCGCACCGTCGGCGCCCGTGCGGCGGGGACCCGCGAACGCCGTGGCAGAACCCTCCGGCGTCCGAGCCGTCCGTCCCCCTTCCCTCCCGCGAGGGAAAGTGGCACCGTCGAGCGGAACGGCCGCGGTACCCGCGGGCGCCCGTGGTCGACCACGGGCCGCGACCGGAGGGCCCGCACGGTTCCGCCCGTGCCCGCCCGTGCCTCGCAGCCGCGACCAGGGCGCCGACCTGCTCAACTCCCCGGCCCCGTGGGTCCGGCAGCTGTCCGGTTGGCATCTTTTGCGTAACAGGCCTGGTTCCCGGCCCCCTCCTCGTGTTTACTTTGCCCACAGCAGATGCTCGTTTATGAGCGAAACGCGGACGAAACGTCCAGTTGTGCGCACGCTCCGGAATCTGCAGCAGTTCCCAGACCCCCACTGGGCCGCGTCGTTGTGACCGGCCAGGAGACAAGGCGGTACTGACGATGAACAAGCGGTCTTTCGCGGCGGCCTGTGCCTGCGCCGTCGGCGCGCTCACCCTCACGGCCTGCGGCAGCGGCGGCGGCGGCGCGTCGCAGGGCGAGGACGTCACCCTGAAGCTGGTGGCCGCCGACTACGGCGACAAGGCCTCGAACAGCTCGGCGGCCTACTGGAAGGACGTGGCGCAGCGGTTCACCGCCGCCAACCCGAAGATCAAGGTCGACGTCCAGGTGATCAACTGGAACGACATCGACTCGCAGGTCAAGACGATGATCCAGAGCGGCAACGTTCCGGACGTCCTCCAGACCGGCGGCTACGCGGACAAGGTCGCCGACGACCTGCTGTACCGGGCGGACGAGGTGCTGTCGGAGAAGACCCGCACCAACCTGATCGACAGCTTCGCCAAGGCCGGCGAGGTCAAGGGCGTCCAGTACGGCATCCCGTTCGTCTCCTCGGCCCGGGCGTTCTTCTACAACAAGGCGGTGTTCGCCCAGGCGGGCATCACCGAGGCGCCCAAGAGCTGGGACGACCTCCGGGCCGCGGCCGAGAAGATCAAGGCGAAGGTGCCGGGCGTGACCCCCTACGCGCTGCCGCTCGGTCCGGAGGAGGCGCAGGGCGAGTCGCTGATCTGGGAGCTCGGCAACGGCGGCGGCCTCACGGACGCCCAGGGCAAGTACACGCTCAACAGCCAGGCCAACATCGAGTCGTTCACCTGGCTGAAGTCGAACCTCGTCGAGCCCGGCCTGACCTACGCCAACCCCGCGACGACGGACCGCAAGACCGCGTTCGCGGACTTCGCGGCCGGCAAGGCCGCGATGCTCAACGGCCACCCCTCCCTGATCCAGATGTCCAAGGAGGGCAAGGTCGACTACGGCGTCGCGCCGATCCCCGGCAAGGCGGGGGCGCTGAAGTCCACGCTCGGCGTCGCCGACTGGATGATGGCGTTCAAGGACAACGGCCACAAGGAACAGGTCCGCACGTTCCTCGACTTCGCGTACTCCAAGGAGAACACGCTGAAGTTCGACGAGATGTACGACCTGATGCCGGTCACCGAGGACACGCTCCAGGAGATGACCGGCAACGGCAAGCACCAGGACCTCGAACCCTTCTTCGCGCTGCTGCCGAACGCGGTCTTCTACCCGCTGGGCGACACCTCCTGGGACGCCGTCTCGGCCGAGATCAAGAAGAGCGGCGGCACGGCCGTGAGCGACCCGGCCAAGGTACTGGGGGAGCTGCAGAAGAAGGCCCAGGAGACGGTCTCCGACCAGTAGGCAGCCCGCGAACCGCACTGTCACGGAAGGCAGGCACTCCCTCGTGTCCCCCTCATCATCCACCTCCGGTTCCGGCCGCAAGGGCAGGAGCGGCCTGGCCCGGCTGGGGCCCCTGCCCTGGATCGGACCGGCCGTCCTGCTCATCGTCCTGGTCGTCCTCTGGCCGGTCTACGAGATGGTCCGCACCTCGTTCCTGAAGATCAGCAGCAGCGGATTCGTCCGGGGCTCGGCCGGGTTCGACAAGTACAAGCAGTTGTTCGAGGAGCCGTCGCTGCCCTCGGTCGTCCTGTCGACCGTGGTGTGGACCGTGGTCGTGGTCGGCGCCACCATGCTGGTCTCGTTGGCGCTGGCCCAGCTCTTCAACCAGAAGTTCCCCGGCCGGCGCCTCACCCGCTGGGCGCTCATCGCACCGTGGGCCGCCTCGGTCGTCATGACGGCCATCGGCTTCAAGTGGATGCTCAACCAGACCGCGGGCGTCCTCAACACGTTGATGACCGACCTGGGTCTCATCGACGGCCCCCAGGACTGGCTGGGCGACCCCTCGACGGCCTGGCCCTGGATGATGTTCGTGGCCGTCTTCGTCTCCCTGCCCTTCACCACCTACACCCTGCTCGCGGGACTGCAGACCGTCCCCGGCGAGATCTACGAGGCGGCCAGGGTGGACGGCGCCAACCCCTGGCAGACCTATCTGCGCATCACCCTCCCGCTGCTGAGGCCGGCGTTCCTCGTCGGGGTCGTCATCAACCTCATCAACGTCTTCAACTCCTTCCCCATCATCTGGAGCATGACCCACGGCGGCCCGGACAGTGACACCGCCACCACCACCGTGTTCATGTACCAGCTCAAGAACTCCGACATCGGCCAGTCCGCGGCGATGTCCGTCGTGAACTTCGCCCTCGTCGTGGTCATGGTCGTCGTCTTCCTCAAGGCCAGCCGCTGGAACCAGGAGGAGAGCTGATGGCCCACCCCACCATCACCCCCGCCGACACCGCCCGGCCCGCCCCGACGCCCCGCCTCCCCGCGGGGGGCAGCCGGACCGGCACCCCACGAGCCCCCCGTACGCTGCGCCCGCGCACGCTGCTGGTCGCTGCCGTCGCCTGGATGCTGGCGGCCGTGTTCCTGCTGCCGTACGCGGAGATGGTGATCACCGCGCTGCGGCCGGCGAGCGAACTGCGCGACGCCACCTACCTGCCGAGCGAGTTCAAGTGGGCGAACTTCGTCGACGTGTGGCGCGAGTCGCACCTCGGGGACAACCTCCGCGTCACCCTGCTGGTCGCCGCGGGATCCACCCTGCTCGTCCTGCTGGTGGCCGTCCCCGCCGCGTACTACACGGCCCGAGTGAAGTTCCGCGGCCGTAACCTGTTCCTCCTGCTGGTGCTCGTCACCCAGATGTTCCAGCCCACGTCCCTGCTGGTCGGCCTCTACCGCGAGTTCTACCAACTGGGCATGCTCAACTCGGTGTGGACCCTGATCCTGTGCAACGCGGCCTTCAACCTGGCCTTCGCCATCTGGATCCTCACCGCCTACTTCGCCTCCATCCCCGAAGCCCTGGAGGAGTCCGCCATGATCGACGGGCTGGGCCGGGGAGGGGCCCTCCTGCGGATCACCCTGCCACTGGCGATGCCCGGGGTCGTCACCGCGATGATCTTCACCTTCATCGCCGCCTGGAACGAGTTCGTCATGGGTCTGACGCTCTCCACCATCCCGGAGAACCAGCCGCTGACGGTGGGTATCAACAGCTTCATCGGCAACTACACCGTCCAGTGGAACTTCCTGTTCGCCGGCTCGGTCATCGCGATCGTCCCCGTCGTCATCCTCTTCGCGCTCATCGAGCGGAAGGTCGTCTCCGGACTCACCGCCGGATCCGTCAAGTAGCCCCCGACCGCCCGCCCCCCGACCGCCCGACCGCCCAACCCCCCGACCGCCCAACCCCCCGACTGCCCGCCCCCCGTCCCCCGACCACAGGGGGGCGGGCCCGTCCTTTTCCCCTGCCGGTCACGCGGCCGGCCCCCGGCGGCGGTCCGCCTCCCGGCGGCCGGGGCGCCGGGGTGCCCCGACGAACTGAGGCACGACATGAGCGACACAGCCGTCAACGCGGAGCTCCGGCCCCCGACGGCGCCGGCGCGCCACCGGGAACCGGCGCCGGTCCACCCACGCGCGGACCGGGGGACCGTGATCGCGCTGGAGGTGGGCGCCACCTACATCAAGGGCTACGCCCTGGGCCCCGGCGGGGTCCTGCGGGACGGGGAACGCTGGTTCACGCGTCCCGAACGCGGACCGGACGCCGTGCTGGAGACCGTCCTGACCTGTGCCGCCACGCTCGCCGAACGCTGCCGCCCCACCGCTGCGGGTGTCATCCTCCCGGGCACCGTCGACGACACCTCCGGCCGGGCGGTGCGCGCCGGCGCACTGGGGTGGCGGGAAGTCCCGGTCCGGGACTGGGTGGCCGAGCACCTGGAGCTTCCCGTGGCCGTCGGGCACGACGGGCGCGCGGGCGGCCTCGCCGAGGCGCGCGCGGGAGCCGGCCGGGGCTGCCGGGACTTCCTGTTCGTGTCGGTGGGCGACGGCATCGCCGCGGCGGTCGTCCGGGCGGGCCGGGCCGCCTCCCGGGTCCCGCACGCCGCCGGAGAGCTCGGCCACACCGTGGTCCGGCCCGGGGGAGACCCGTGCCACTGCGGCGCGCGCGGCTGCCTGGAGACCGTGGCCTCGGCCGCCGCCGTCACCCGCCGCTACGCACGGGCGACCGGCCGGCGCGGGGTCGGCGTCCGGGAGGTGTACCACCGGGCGGGTGCCGGGGAGCGCGCAGCCCTGGCCGTCTGCGGTCAAGCCGCCGACGCGCTGGCGGAGGTGCTGGCCACGGCGATCGGCCGGTACGCCCCCGAGCGGGTGGTCATCGCCGGCGAGCTCGTCGACGCGGGTGCCGCACGCCTCACGGCCCTGCGGGAGGCCCTCACCGGGCGGCTGGGGGCCCCGGCCGTTCCCGAGCTGCGGGTCGCCCGGTTCGGTGCCACGGCGGGCTGCATGGGAGCGGCCCTCCTGGCCCGGGACCTGGCGCGCGCACACGCGGACCGGTGACTCCGGCACCGTCCGGCCCGGCCTTCCCCGCGCCCTGCCCGCGGCGTTCCCGACCCGTGCGTGGCGCGGTGGCGGCGCACGGTGACCGTCTGCCGGTGCGGAACGAAGGTGCGGAAGAAAGGGGCCCACGAACGGACAAAACTACGATGTCGTAGGTCTTGACGACGACCGGACCCCCTGGCACCTTCATGGTTGAAGTTGCTCGCAAATTGCTAAATCTAAGCATCTGCAAGCACATTCGATGCTCTGCCGCTCTGCGCACCGCATGTTCCGCCCACACGGCACGAGCAACCCGCAGCGCGGCAGGATCCCGGCGGGGGTGCACGCCGGCGTCGTTCGCCGGGACGTTCCCCAGCGGTCCGACGCCCGGAGCACGAGCCCGGCGCATCCCCTCGCCGTCGGCGCGCATCGCGCCCTCCCGGCCGCCCACCTGGTGTGCGGCCCCGTGCCTTCCCCTCAGAAGGAGACAACCATGCGCTGGTTGCACCGACGAGGCCGACGCCTCGTCGCACTCGCCACAGCCGCCGTCACCCTCCCGCTCACGGCCACGCTCTCCCAGGCTGCCGCGGCGCCCCCCACGCCCACCCCCGCTCCCTACGCCCTGGTGCCGCAGCCGGTCTCGCAGCAGGCGGTGGCGGGCGAGGGGTTCGCCCTCACCGCCCAGACCCGGATCTCCGTCCTGTCGAGGGATTCGGACGCGGTGGGTGTCGGGACCTACCTCTCCAAGCTGCTGGCCCCCGCGACGGGCTACGACCTGAAGGTCGTCAAGGACACCCGGGCGCCGAAGAACGCCCTGGTCCTGGATCCCAACGGCCCCAAGAAGCTCGGGGCCGAGGGGTACACCATCTCGTCCGGCAAGGACGGCGTCGTCGTCAAGGCGCACGGCGCCGAGGGCCTGTTCCGGGGCGTGCAGACCCTGCGCCAGCTGCTCCCCGCGGCGGTCGAGTCCCGTACCAAGCAGTCCCGGGCGTGGACCGTCTCCCCGGCGAAGATCAACGACGCGCCGCGGTACGAGTACCGGGGCGTGATGCTGGACGTCGCCCGCCGCTTCTTCCCCGTGGACCAGGTCAAGCGCTATATCGACGAGGCCGCCGCCTACAAGATCAACACGCTGCACCTGCACCTCACCGACGACCAGGGCTGGCGCATCGCCATCGACGCCCTCCCGGACCTCACCAAGGTCGGCGCCAGTACGCAGAGCGGCTTCACCGGCGGCACCGGCTGGTACTACTCCGCGGCGGACTACAAGGAGATCGTCTCCTACGCGTCCTCCCGCTTCATGACCGTGGTGCCCGAGATCGACGGCCCCGGCCACACCATGGCCGCCCTCGCCTCGGTGCCCGAACTGAACTGCGACAACAAGGCGAAGCCGCCCTACTCCGGCTTCGACGTCGGCATCAGCCTCTACTGTCTGGAGGACGGGACGCACACGGGCAACATGCGACGCTTCCTGAAGACCGTCATCAAGGAGGTCGCCAAGCTCACCCCCGGCCCGTACATCCACCTCGGCGGCGACGAGACCCCGCAGGCCACCCCGGAGGGCTACGCCTCCTACGTCAAGGCGGCCACCGAGGCGACCACCGGGCGGCACAAGACCGTCATGGGCTGGCACCAGCTCGGCCAGTCGGCCATCCCCTCCGGCAGCATCATGCAGTACTGGGGCGAGGACGACGACCGGGAGAGCATCGGCACCGCGGAGGAGACCGAGACCATCCGCTTCGTCCGCAACGGAGTCTCCCAGGGCGCCAAGTTCGTCATGTCCCCCTCGGACCACGCCTACCTGGACATGAAGTACGACGTCTCCACCCCGTACGGCCTGAGCTGGTCCGGATACGTGCCGGTGCAGCGCTCCTACGAGTGGGACCCGGAGACCGTCACCGGCAAGCTCGACGGCACCGGCTCCATCGTCCCGGCCAAGAAGATCGCCGGCGTCGAGGCCGCCCTGTGGGCCGACCGCGCCTACGAGGGCAGCGGCTCGCTGCCGACCCCGAGCACCAGGTGGCCCGAGCCCCGGGACTACGCCGACTACATGAGCTTCCCCCGCCTCCCCGCCCTCGCCGAGGTCGGCTGGTCCCCGCAGTCGGCCCGTGACTGGGACGGTTTCCGTCAGCGCCTGGCCCAGCACGGCCAGCGCTGGACCGCCGCCGGCATCGCCTACCACGCCGCCCCGGGCATCCCCTGGACCGGTACGGTGCGCACCGTGGAAGGCGTCCACGTCCTGGAGACCGGCGGCGTCGCCCTGGAGAACGGCGGCTCCTCCTCCGACGGCACCGACCTGCTGATGTGGGCACCCAACCGCGGGAACAACCAGACCTGGACCGTCGCCCCCCAGTCCGACGGCACCTACACCCTGACCGCCAAGTCCTCCGGCAAGTGCGCCGAGGCCGCCGGCGGCGCCGGCGCCACCGTCGTCCAACGCGCGTGCAACGGCCAGACCGGCCAGCGCTGGAAGATCACCCAGGCCGACAACGACCGGCACACCATCGCCTCCGCCGCCACCGGCCTGCTGCTGACCGCCGCCTCGGCCGCCAACGGCGCCAGGGCGACCCAGCAGCC
The DNA here is from genome assembly GCF_042722765.1 of Kitasatospora sp. NPDC058406. NCBI lineage: Bacteria > Bacillati > Actinomycetota > Actinomycetes > Kitasatosporales > Streptomycetaceae > Kitasatospora > Kitasatospora sp. NPDC058406. The sequence continues at coordinate 12,657 of NZ_JBHXKE010000130.1, read as the reverse complement.
CGACACCGGCTCCACCCTGCAGCGCTGGTCCATCGACTGACCGGCCGCGCCCCGGGCCACCACCCGACCCCCGCTCCGGACGTGCCTCGTCCGGAGCGGGGGTGTGTCCGTGCCCGCCAGGTTCCGCCTCCGGTGCGGGCGGCACGAGGTCTCACGCCGCAGGGCGGGCCGAGGCCGCCGGTCAGGCCCCGGCGAGGACGAGCCGCCCGGTGGTCTCGCTCAGCACCGCCTGTGCGGCGGGGGCGAGTTCGGCGTCGGTGACGAAGCAGTCGATCTCCGGGAGCGTGGCGAAGGCGCTGAGGCCGACGACGTCCCACTTGCTGTGGTCGGCGGCGACGACCACCCTGCGGGCCGAGGCGATCAGGGTCCGGTTGGTCTGGGCCTCCGCGAGGTTGGGGGTGGTCAGCCCGGCGCGTTCCGAGACGCCGTGTGCGCCGATGATCAGCACGTCCATGTGCAGGGACCTGATGGCCTGGTCGGCGAGCGGGCCGACGAGTGCGGCCGACGGGGTGGGCGTGCCTCCGGTGAGCAGCAGGACGGGCGCGTTGCCGTTGCCGTTCTCCGCGGCGGTGCGGACGAGGTCGGCGACGGGGAGGGAGTTGGTCACCAGGGTGAGGCCGGGGATGTCGAGGAGTTGGCGGGCGACGGCGTAGGCGGTCGTTCCCGCTCCGACGGCGACGACGCTTCCGGGTTCGACGAGTGCGGCGGCGGCGCTCGCGAGGGCTTCCTTGGCGGAGGGTTCCAGCCGGGACTTGGCTTCGAAGTCGGGTTCCTCGACGAGGGTGCTGACGACGGCTCCGCCGTAGGTCTTCTCGATCGCGCCGGTGCGGGCGAGGGCTTCGAGGTCCCGGCGTACGGTCATGTCGGAGACGCCGAACCGGTCGGCGAGCTCCGCCACGCGTACCGCGCCGTCACGGCGTACGCGGTCGAGGATGAGCGCCCTTCGCTGCGGCGCCAGCAGCCCCGTGTCCTCCACGATCTCACTCCGACTTTCCACGCCGCTGCCGGCGGCCACCACGGTCGGCGCATGAAAGCACCACGACTCACAGGATAGGGGTGCGTACGTGCGGTCGCTGTCGTCATTCCCCGCCGGTATTGAACATAAAACAACACTCAATCACCGGAAAGAGTGAAGAGTCTGCGCTTTGGTGTGAGTGGTGGGCGCCGCCGTCCGCTCGAATATGACGATGCGTGGTCGGACGTATGCCCCTGGTGCATCATTCGCGCCCGGTTCGGCCCGTCCGTCGGTGAATCGGACAGAACCCTTGACACAACCGAACGGCACTTCGAAACTCTCCATCACCCCGATTGTTTGCGCGAACATCAGCAACGGACGTGCTGGCGCAGGCGATCGGGTCACCCCCCACCCATGATGCGCCCGCGACCGCTTCCCCCCACCCCGCCCGGGACACGGGCGGCGGGGACACCGGTGCGGACACCGGCGTGCAGTCGGCTCCACCGGCCGGTTGTGCCGTCGTGCCCGCAGGCGGTCCGCGGGCGCATCGGCGAACGAAGGACGAGTAAGAATGCTGCGTTTGAGAACGGCCGTCGGCGGTGCCGTCCTGGCCCTGTGCGTCTCCCTGGTCCAGGGCGCAGGCCAGGCCGAGGCGGCAGCCGTGACGGTCGTCAACGGCACCCAGTTCGCGGACACCGCAGGCAATCCGCTGCACGCCCACGGCGGCGGCGTGATCAAGGTCGGTCAGTACTACTACTGGTTCGGCGAGAACCGCAACGCCGACAACTCGTTCCGCTACGTCTCCGCCTACCGCTCGCGGGACCTGAAGACGTGGGAGTTCCGCCGGCACGTGCTCACCCAGGCGACCGACCCGGAGCTCGCCGGCGCGAACATCGAGCGCCCCAAGGTGATGTACAACGCCGCCACCGGGCAGTTCGTGATGTGGATGCACAAGGAGGGCAGCGCCACCGACTACAGCGAGGCCCGCGCGGCCGTCGCGGTCTCAGCCACGATCGACGGCGACTACACCTGGCGGGGCAGCTTCCGCCCGCTGGGGGCGATGTCCCGCGACATCACCACCTTCGTCGACGACGACGGCACCGGGTACATGATCTCCGCGGCCAACGAGAACCGGGACCTGCACGTCTACCGCCTCACCGCCGACTACACCGGCATCGACGCCCAGGTCCAGAGCCTGTGGAACGGCGAGTCCCGCGAGGCCCCGGCGATGTTCAAGCGCGACGGTGTCTACTTCCTGCTGACCTCCGGCGCCACCGGCTGGGCCCCCAACCAGCAGAAGTACGCGACCGCCACCAGCATCACCGGGTCCTGGAGCGGCCTGAACGACGCGGGTGACGGGATCACCTACCACAGCCAGACCACCTTCGTCCTGCCGGTGGAGGGCAGCCAGGGCACCGGCTACCTCTACATGGGCGACCGCTGGGGCAACTCCACGGGCGGCACGGTCAACGACTCGCAGTACGTGTGGCTCCCCCTCGCCTTCCCCACCGCCACGACCCTGTCCATGGGCTACTCGCCGCAGATCACGGTGAACGCGGCCGCCGGTACGGTCACCCCGCTCCGTGCGACCTGGCAGCAGCTGGTAGGCCGGCAGAGCGGCAAGTGCGTCGACGTCGGCGACTACTCCTTCGCCGAGACCGCCCGGCTCCTCCAGTGGTCCTGCGGCAACGGTGCCAACCAGAACTTCTCCCTCAAGAACCTGGGCACCGGCTACGTGCAGGTCATGGCCCGGCACAGCGGCAAGTGCCTGGACGTCGAGGGCGCGTCGAGCGTCGACGGGGCCCTCGTCGTGCAGAACACCTGCACCGGGAGCCAGTCCCAGCAGTGGCAGGTCCAGAAGGTGGCCGACGGCTCCGGCCACGTCCGCCTGATCGCCCGGCACAGCGGCAAGTGCCTGGACGTCATCAACCAGGCCACCACCAACGGCGCCGCCCTCGAACAGTGGACCTGCGGCACCGGCGCCAACCAGCAGTTCAGCCGTCGGACCGTCACGGTCTGACCCCGTGCGGGGCCCGGTCCGTACGCGGGCCGGGGCCCCACCGGCACACACTCCACCTCCACCGGCACGCCCCTCCCTCACCCGAGGGGCGTGCCGTCCGTCTGCCTGCCCCCGCACCTGGAGGACCGATGGCCCCGCGCACCAAGAAGACACGGCACCGTACGGCCCGCACCTGTCTCGCCGCCACGATCGCGGCGGCCGGTGCCGGCCTGCTCGCGCCCCCGCAGCCGGCCGCCGCCGCCGAACCGACCGCCCACCTCACCGTCCGGCTCGACCCCGGCTACCAGCAGCAGCCCTTCCAGGGCTGGGGCACCACGCTGGGCTGGTTCGCCAACGTCACCGGCGGCTGGCCCGACGAACGGCGCAACCAGCTGGCCGACGAGCTCTTCGGCGCCGACGGCCTGGGCCTGACCGTCGCCCGCTACAACATCGGCGGGGGCGACAGCCCCGAGACCGTGCCGTACATGCGGGCCGGAGCAGCCGTTCCCGGCTACTGGAACCGCCCCGCGGAGTTCGCCCCGCAGCCGGGCGGCGCGAACGGCGGTGCCGAGCCCGCCGACTGGTGGAACCCGAACGACCCGAACCACTGGAACGCCGCCGCGGACGCCAACCAGCGCTGGTGGCTCGCCGCCGCGAAGAGCCGCGGCGCCGACACCTTCGAGGCGTTCTCCAACTCCGCCCCGTACTTCATGACCGTCAGCGGCCTGGTCTCCGGCGCGGTCAACCGCTGGGACAACAACCTCCGGCCCGACCAGTACGACCGCTTCGCCGCCTACCTGGCGGGGTCGATCAAGCGGGTGCAGGCCTCGACCGGCGTCACCTTCGACTCCGTGTCGCCGGTCAACGAGCCCGGTACGGGGTACTGGCGCGCCGGCGGCCCGCAGGAGGGGTCCCACTGGGACCACGCCGCCCAGGCGCGCATGATCGGCAGCATGCGCGGTGCGCTGACGTCGGCGGGCCTGACCACGCCGGTGGCGGCGATGGACGAGACCGACCCGGCCATGTTCCGCGACGACTGGAACTCCTACCCGGCCGCGACGCGTTCGGCGATCGGCCGGCTCAACGTCCACACCTACGGCACGCACGGGCGGATCGGGGCCCGGGACATCGCCAAGGGGGCCGGCAAGCCGCTGTGGATGTCGGAGGTCGACCTCGGCGGCAGCGGCCCGCAGAACTTCACCGACATGGCACCCGCCCTCGACCTCTCCCGCCGCATCACGGGCGATCTCACCATGCTCGAACCCCGGGCGTGGGTCCTGTGGCAGGCCGTCGAGGACTACGAGAACATGACCCCGGCCCACGAGAACTCCAACTGGGGCCTCATCCAGGTCGACCTGACGCCCGACGACCCGGCCGTCGAGCCCGTCCGCAAGAACAAGAAGTACTGGGCGATGGCGAACTACACCAAGTTCGTCCGGCCCGGAGCCCGTGTCATCGGCACCAACTCCGCCGACACCCTCGCCGCCCTGCGGCCGGGCGGCGAGGGCACGGTGGTCGTCCACACCAACACCACCGGCACGGCGCAGGCCCTCACCCTCGACCTCGCCGGCTACCAGAAGCCGGGCTCCGGCACCGCCGTCCAGCGCTACACCACCGACGGCACCAGGAACGTGCAGCGGGGGGCGGACCTGACCGTCACGGCCGCCGCCACGGTGACCACGACGGTCGGCCCGGGCTCGGTGACCACGTTCGTCCTCCCCGGTGCGGTCGGCGTGAACGCCTCGACGGCGACCACACCGACCGGCGGTGCGCGGCAGCTGCTGAACGAGAACAGCGGCCTGGCCCTCGCGGCCGGCCCCGACGCCCAGGCGGGCCCCGTCCAGCGCACCCCGGACCCGGCGGACCCCGGGCAGCGGTGGACCTTCACCAAGGTCGGCGGCGGCTGGGACACCACGGCGACCTACCGGATCACCAACGCCGCCACCGGCAGGGCCCTCGCGGTCACCGCGGGCGCCCTCGGCTCCGCCGCACCCGGCAACGCGGCGGCGCAGCTGTGGATGCGCTCCACCACCGGTGACGGGCGCGGCACCCTCGTCAACAAGGCCACCGGGCTCCTGCTCGACGTCAGCGACGCCGCCGGATGGGACGGCGCGCCGGTGAACGTCTGGCCGCCCACCACCGGGAGCAACCAGTCCTGGTCCGTGCGCAGCGCGGCCGCGGACGTGTGGGAGCCGGTGACCGTCCGGCGCAGCGGGCTGTGCGCCGAGGTGGCCGGTGCTGCGGGGGCGCCCGGCGCCGCCGTCGTCCAGTCCGGCTGCACCGGATCGTCGGCCCAGCAGTGGGCGCTGCGGGCCGGCAGCCCCGGCCAGGTGTCCGTGGTGGTGCGCCACAGCGGGCAGTGCCTGGACGTGGAGGGCGAGTCCACGGCGGACGGCGCCCGGGTGGTCCAGTACGGGTGCAGCGGGGCGTGGAACCAGGAGTGGTCGGTCCGTCCGACCGGCGGGGGCTTCTCCGCCCTGGTGGCACGGCACAGCGGCAAGTGCCTCGCGGTCGAGGCGAGTTCGTCCTCGCCGGGTGCGGTGCTGGTCCAGGAGCCGTGCGGGTCGGGTGCCGGCCAGCGGTTCCGGATCGGCTGACCGTCGTGGCCGGACGTGCCCCCGCCGGACCACGGACCACGGGCGGGGGCACGTCCGTTCGGCACGGATCAGGCGGGTCCGGCGCCACCGGCCGGGGGCGCGGCCGAGCTGGCGCGGACGATCAGCTCGGGCTGGACCGCCACGGCGGTGACCGGGGCCCCCTCGCCCTGCGGTGGGTCGATCTGGTCGAGGAGGCGGGCCACGCACTGGCGGCCGACCTCCTCGAAGTTCTGCCGGACGGTGGTCAGCGGGGGGACGAAGTAGGCGGCTTCGGGGATGTCGTCGAAGCCGACCACGCTGACGTCGTGCGGCACCCGGCGGCCGGCCTCGTGCAGGGCGAGCAGGAGGCCGAGGGCGAGCTGGTCGTTGGCGGCGAAGACGGCGGTGACGTCCGGCTGTGCGGCGAGCCGCCGGCCGATCTCGTAGCCGGACGCGGCCGTCCAGTCGCCGAAGCCGATCGGCGGCACGGGTGCTCCGGCGGTCTTGAGAGCGGCGTGCCAGGCGGCCGCGCGCCGGCGCGCGGCGTAGGAGTTCTGCGGCCCGCCGATGTGCCAGACCGTCCGGTGCCCGAGGTCCAGGAGGTGGCGGACGGCCGCCGTGACGCCGGCCGCCTGGTCGGTGTCGACGGAGGTGTACCGCCGCTCGGGGTCGCCGTCCGCGACGACGATGGGCACGCCGGACGAGATGTCGAAGCCGGGCCGGTCGAGGATCTGGGCCTCGATGACGGCGAGCCCGTCGACGGCCTGGTCGGTGAGCTGCCGCACGGCGCGCTGGACGGCGTCCTCGGTCTCGTTCTCGACGCAGACCACGTTGACCGAGTAGCCGGAGGCCTGGGCGGCGCGGGAGATGGCGGCGAGGGTGCGGGCGTTGCCCTGGGCGGTGACGTCGAAGGTCACCACGCCGAGCGCGTGGAAGCGTCCGAGGGTCAGGGCCCGGGCCGCACTGTTGCGCTGGTAGCCGAGCATGCGCATGGCGGAGAGCACCCGCTCGCGGGTCTCCGGCTCCACGTTGGACCGGTTGTTGGCGACCCGGGAGACGGTCTGTGAGGAGACGCCCGCCAGGGCGGCCACGTCCGCCTGGGATGCCGGGCGCCGAGTGGCGCGCGCGGCCGCGCCGGGCTTCGCCGCGGTGTTCATACCGGCCCCTTTCCCTGATGTCTGCGTCAACATCGTAGCGGCCGCGACCAGCGGATGAACACGCCCGGGCACGGCCGGACACGGTCGGTCAGGGGGCGGGGAGCGGGCCGCGTGCGGGCGGGGTCCCGGCGGGGGCCGGGTTGTCGCAGCCGTCGGCCCCGCGCCGAGCGGTACGTCCGGGCCGGGGGCGTACGGGCCGGTGGGCAAACGAACAACAACGGACGTCGATCGGCCCCGGGCGTGTGGGGCGGTGTCGGCGGGTCGAGCGGGTTCACCCGGCCGACGTCCGTCCGTAACACTCGTGCCGTCGCTCCGGGAGCCGATCCGCACCGGCTCCGCCGAGCGGCGACGGCCGACCGGCAAGCTCATGAGCTGCGCCCCTTGGTGGCCTGTTGCCCCTGCCCCGGCGGGTTCGTGCGGCGGGGCGGGCACTCCCGGGCGGGCGCGGTGCTGGTTACGAAGCTGCATCGCCGTGTTTCGGTGGCTTGACGCCCTGCGCGGAAACGGTCAACACTCAACACCATCGTCATGTTGGCGCAAACATTCGCCACGAAGGGCACTACCCTTGAGCACGTCACCCCCCTCCACCACCCCCCGGCCGAATCCGGTCCGCCCGCCCACGCCCAGGCCCGGACCGGCGCCCCGGCAGCGACGGGAACGCCGTGTCGGACGGCCGGGGCACGGAGCGTTCGGCTACGCGTTCCTCGCGCCGTTCCTCGTCGTCTTCGTGATCGGCATCATCGCCCCGCTGGGCTACGCCGCGTACCTCAGCCTCTTCCAGGACCGCCTGGTCGGCGGCACCGTCTTCGTCGGCCTGGAGAACTACCGGCGGGCGCTCACCGACGACCTCGTCAGGGCGGGCCTGGGGCGGGTCCTGCTGTTCCTGGTCGTCCAGGTCCCCGTGATGCTGCTGCTCGCACTCGTGGCGGCGCTGGCGCTGGACAGCGGGAGGCTGCGCTGGACCGGCCTTTTCCGGATCGGCATCTTCGTCCCCTACGCCGTCCCCGCCGTCGTCGCGTCGCTGATGTGGGGGTACCTGTACGGCGACCGCTTCGGACTCGTCGGCCAGATCGGCGAGGTGCTCGGCACGGACGTGCCCGACCTGCTCGGGTCCTCCTGGATGCTCGCCTCCATCGGCAACATCGTGACCTGGGAGTACGTGGGCTACAACATGCTGATCCTCTACGCGGCGCTGCGGACCGTGCCGCAGGAGCTCTACGAGGCGGCGGAGGTGGACGGCGCCGGGGAGTTCCGCAAGGCGTGGAGCATCAAGCTCCCGGCACTGCGGCCGGCCCTGGTCCTGGCCACGGTGTTCTCCATCATCGGCACGTTCCAGCTGTTCAACGAGCCGAACGTCATGCAGTCGCTCTCCCCGGGCGTCATCTCCACCAGCTACACGCCCAACATGTACGCCTACAACCTGGCCTTCAACGGCCAGCAGTTCAACTACTCGGCCGCCGTCGCCGTGGTCCTGGGCGGCGTCACCGCGCTCGCGGCCTACGCCGTGCAGATCCGGTCGATGCGAAAGGGGCAGGGCCAGTGAGCGCCAGGACCACCTCCGGCCGGCGCGCACGCGCCCGCCGCCCGAGCACCGCGCTCACGCTGGCCATGACCGCCATGCTGGCGTACGCACTGCTCCCGCTGCTGTGGCTGTTCATGGCCAGCACCAAGGACACCGCCTCCCTGCTGGAGAGCTTCGGCCTCTGGTTCGGCGACGGGTTCCGGCTGCTCGGCAACATCGGGAACGTCCTCACCCACGACGACGGCATCTACCTGCGCTGGTTCGGCAACACCCTGCTCTACGCCGTCGTCGGAGCGGGCGGAGCGGCCTTCGTCTCCACCGCCGCCGGATACGGCCTCGCCAAGTACCGCTTCCGCGGCAGGACCGCGATCGCCGCCATGATCCTCGGCGCCATCGCCATCCCCGGCACCGCACTCGCCGTCCCGACCTACCTCCTGTTCAGCAAGGCCGGTCTCGTCGACACCCCCTGGGCGGTCCTGCTGCCCTCCCTGGTCAGCCCGTTCGGGGTCTACCTCATGCGCGTCTACGCCGCCGAGGCCGTCCCCGACTCCCTGCTGGAGGCCGCCCGGATCGACGGGTCGGGGGAGCTGCGGACCTTCTTCACCGTCTCGCTGCGCCTGCTCGGCCCCGGCTTCGTCACCGTGCTGCTCTTCGCCCTGGTCGCCACCTGGAACAACTACTTCCTGCCGCTGATCGTGCTCAGCGACCCCCAGTGGTTCCCGCTCACCGTCGGCCTCAACCAGTGGAACGCGGTGGCCACCGGGGCCGCCGGAAGCGGCGCGACCACCACCGACTTCTACCCCCTAGTGGTCACCGGAAGCCTGCTCGCCATCGTGCCGCTCATCGTCGCCTTCCTCTTCCTCCAGCGCTTCTGGCAGTCCGGACTCGCCGCCGGAAGCGTCAAGGAATGACCGGCGCAAGCCCCATCCCCCTTCCTCACAGCAAGGACCCCCTCATGACCTCCGCCCACAGCCCGTCGCGCCGCAGAATCCTGGCACTGGCCCCCGCCGCGGCACTTGTCCTCGCCCTCACCGCCTGCGGCTCCGACGGCGGCTCCTCGTCCGAGGGGTCCGCCGACCCCGCCAAGGCCCTGGACACGCCCACCACGCTCACCTTCTGGACCTGGGCTCCGAACCTCGACAAGACCGTCGCCCTGTTCGAGCAGAAGTACCCCAAGATCAAGGTCGAGATCGTCAACGCGGGGCAGTCCGCGGCGGAGTACACCAAGCTCCAGACCGCCGTCAAGGCCGGCAGCGGCGGACCGGACGTGGTCCAGGTCGAGTACTTCGCCCTGCCCGAACTCGCCCAGTCCAAGCGGCTCGTCAACCTCAAGGACTACGGCGCGGCCGCGCTGGAGTCCAAGTTCACCTCCTCGGCGTGGTCGCAGGTCACGGTCAACGGCGGCATCTACGCCGTCCCGCAGGACACCGGTCCGATGGCGATGTTCTACAACAAGAAGCTCCTCGACGAGCTGCACATCGAACCGCCCAAGACCTGGGCCGAGTTCGAGACCGCCGCGGCGAAGATCAAGGAGTCCGCCCCGGACCGGTACATCACCTCCATCGACCCCGGCGACGCCGGCGGCCTCGACAGCCTGATGTGGCAGGCCGGCAGCCGCCCCTTCCAGCAGAAGGGCGAGACGGGGGTCGGCGTCGACCTCCAGGACCCCGGCGCGAAGAAGGTCGCCGACCTCTGGACCTCCCTGGTCGACCGCAAGCTCGTCGACACGGCCCCGGGCTGGACGAACGAGTGGTGGCAGTCGATGAACAGCGGCCGGTACGCCATGTGGATCATCGGCGCCTGGGCCCCGGGCAACATCGCCTCCACCATCCCCACCACCGCCGGGAACTGGCGGGCGGCGCCGATGCCCCAGTGGAACGCGGGTGACGACGTCACCGCCGAGAACGGCGGTTCGGCCGTCGCCGTCCCCACCACCAGCAAGAACAAGGCCGCCGCCGCCGCCTTCGCCACCTGGTTGAACTCCGACCCCCAGGCCGTCCGCTCCCTCAACGCGAACGGCCTCTTCCCCGCCACCACCGAGCTCCTCAAGGACCCGGCCTTCCTCGACCGGCCCGTCGACGCCCTCGGCGGGCAGCAGGCCAACCAGGTGTTCGCCGCCTCCTCCGCCTCGGTCGGCAAGGGCTGGCAGTACCTCCCCTTCCAGGTCTACGCCAACTCGGTGTTCAAGGACACGGTCGGCCAGAGCTTCACCAGCGGCATCAACGGCGGTCTGACGGCCTGGCAGAAGCGCATCACCGAGTACGGCAACCAGCAGGGCTTCAAGGTCACGGCACCGTGACGTCCGGCGCCCGCCCCGACCCCCCTCTCAGGAGCAGCAGTACCATGCCAGTTCTCCAGATCGACGGAGACGACTTCACCCTCGACGGCGAGCCCTTCCGCATCATCTCCGGCGGGCTGCACTACTTCCGGATCCACCCGGACCAGTGGGCCGACCGCCTGCGCAAGGCCCGGCTCATGGGCCTCAACACGGTGGAGACCTACGTCCCCTGGAACCTCCACCAGCCGTCCCCCGACACCTTCCACCTGGACGGCGGCCTCGACCTCCCGCGCTTCCTCGACCTGGCCGCGGCCGAGGGCCTCCACGTCCTGCTGCGCCCGGGCCCGTACATCTGCGCCGAGTGGGAGGGCGGCGGCCTGCCGTCCTGGCTCCTCGCACACCCCGGCATCAGGCTCCGCAGCCAGGACCCCGTCTACCTCGCTGCCGTGGAGGACTACTTCGAACGCCTCCTGCCCCCGGTGCTCGACCGCCTGGCCACCCGGGGCGGCCCGGTTCTGGCCGTCCAGGTGGAGAACGAGTTCGGAGCGTACGACGACGACACCTCGCACCTGGAGCACCTGGCGGGCCTGCTGCGCCGGCACGGCGTGGACGTCCTGCTGTTCACCTGCGACCAGCCCGCCGACCTGGCCCGCGGCGGGCTGCCGGGCACCCTCGCCACGGCCAACTTCGGCAGCCGCTCACGGGAGGGCCTCGCGGCCCTGCGGGCCCACCAGCCCAGCGGCCCGCTGATGTGCACGGAGTTCTGGATCGGTTGGTTCGACCGCTGGGGCGGCCACCACGTCGTCCGCTCGGCCGAGGACGCCGCACAGGAACTGGACGAACTGCTGTCCCTGGGTGCCTCGGTCAACCTCTACATGTTCCACGGCGGCACCAGCTTCGGGTTCACCAACGGGGCCAACGACAAGGCGGCCTACCGGCCGACCGTCACCTCCTACGACTACGACGCGCCCCTGGACGAGGCCGGCGATCCCACCGAGAAGTACCGCGCCTTCCGCGACGTCATCGCGAAGTACGCCCCCGTGCCCGCCGGCCCCGGACCGGAGCCCGCCCCGAAGCTCGCCCCCCGCACCGTGCCGCTGACGGATGTCGCGGGCCTCCTCTCGCACAGTGCCGCGCCCGGCGCGACCGTGCGCTCCGAACGCCCGCTCACGATGGAACAGCTGGGGCAGGACTTCGGGTTCGTCCGCTACGAGACCGTCCTGCCGCAGGCCGGGCCGGCTGTGCTGGAGCTCCGGGACGTCCGCGACCGCGCGCAGGTCTTCCTCGACGGCCAGCCGGTCGGCGTCCTGGAGCGCGAGAACCACGAGCACGCCATCGCCTTCGGCGTCCCCCGGGACGGCGCCGTCCTGACCGTCCTGGTGGAGAACCAGGGAAGGGTCAACTACGGCCAGGGCCTGCACGACCGGAAGGGCCTGGCCGGCGCGGTCCTGCTCAACGGCGAGGAGCTCGGCGGGTGGACCAGCCTGCCGCTGCCGTGGCGATCGCTCGACGGCCTCGACTTCACCACCGGGAACACACCGGTCGTCGGCCCCGCCTTCCACCGCGGGACCTTCCCGGTCGACGTGCCCGCCGACACCTTCGTGCACCTGCCCGGCTGGACCAAGGGCAACGTGTGGGTCAACGGCTTCCATCTCGGCCGGTACTGGTCCCGGGGCCCGCAGCGCTCGCTCTACCTGCCCGGTCCCGTCCTGCGCCCGGGGCTGAACGAGATCGCGCTGTTGGAACTGCACGCGGCTCCCTCCGAGCGGTCCGTCCGCTTCGCGCAGAGCCCCGACCTCGGACCCACCGAGGAGTGACGGCGGCGACGCCATGACGGCAGGGCGCCTGTGGGACCTTCCCGCAGGCGCCCTGCCGTTTGTCGCGGTCCGGTGGCCGTCCACCGCGGGGGCCGGCGCGGTTCGGGGGGACTGCCACTCCGTGGTGAACGTCCGGGCGCTGCCCGGGCCGTGGCACCGTGCGGGGCTCGGGGGCTCGGGCCGAGTCCGGGGGCGGGGACGGGGGCCGGGGACGGTGCCGAAGGCCGGTCGGGGCGGGGGGGGGGGATGTCCCCCCGCCCCGCCCCGCCCCCCCCCGACGACCCACCCCACCCCGGGGGCGCGGCGCCCCCCCACCCCCCCGCGCGGAGCCGGCCGGCGGGGCGGGAGAGCCC
>NZ_JBHXKE010000129.1:0-25978 GCF_042722765.1 Kitasatospora sp. NPDC058406 | reverse complement strand
CCGTCGGCGGGGTGGTGCTCGCCCCCCCCGGCTCCCTGCGGCACGGGGGCGGCGAGCCCGACCGGGTGTGGCCACAGCGAATGCCCGCACGGACAAAAGGCCGGGCAGCGCAATGCGCCGGGACGGCAGACCGGGGAATCCGGCCCCACCGGCCAGGAATAGGCAGAGGTCCCGCTCACCAGGGATCCGCCACCGGCGCAGGAATTCCCCGCCGCGCCCGCACAAGGCGAAGCGCACCGAGAATTGTCCGGCCGGCGGGGTCGGGCGACTCCGGCGACGAACCGCGGAGGTGAGCACGGAACCGCCGACAAGCGGGGCTCGCCCTGCCACCCGCAATGCGTCGAGGGCCGCCGATGCCACGAGCACGGTGACCGCGCAACCGCCGGGCGGACCACCCGCTCCTGGCCAAGCTCTCGAAGCTCGGCGGCCAGGGCCGCACGGGCCGTCGGCCGGGCCCTGCCCGCCCTGGGCGTCACCCTGCCGGCCTTCCTCACAGCCGACGTCCTCCCCGGTCTGGTCCGCCGCACCGGCGCGGACCGGTCCGGGCGCTCCGGTCCGGTCCGTGGACACGCTCCCGACGGGTGCGCGGGCATGGCGGATACTGCCCCGAGGACCGACGGAGGGGGCTCGCGGTGGGCTGGTCTTCGAGCCTGCTCGGGTTCGGCACCGGACTGCTGATCTCGACGGTGACGGCGCCGGTGGGTGTCTCGGGAGCGGTGTTCCTCCTGCCGGTCCAGGTCAGCGTCCTGGGGGTGCCGAGCCCCGCGGTGACGCCGACGAACCTGCTGTTCAACGTCGTGGCCGGCCCGGGTGCGCTCCTGCGCCACCGCAGGGCCGGACGACTGGGCGGGCCGCTCACCCGGCTGCTGGTCGCGGGCACCGTTCCGGGTGTCGTCATCGGCGCCGCCGTGCGGGTGTTCGCGGTGCCCGGGCCGGAGGTCTTCCGGCTGCTGGTCGCCGCCCTGCTGCTGCCGCTCGGCGGCTGGCTGTGCCTCCGCACCCTGCGTCCTGCCCGGGACCGCGCCGCCACCGCGCCGACGGCCCGGACCACGACCGGACTCGCCCTGGCCGTCGGTGTCGTCGGCGGGATCTACGGGATCGGCGGCGGTTCGATCCTCGGCCCGGTCCTGGTCGGCCGCGGCGTTCCGATCGCCGAGGTGGCACCGGCCGCACTGGCGTCGACGTTCGTGACCTCGCTCGTGGGTGCCGGCACCTACGCGGCGCTGGCCCTGGCCACCACCGGCGACATCGCCCCCGACTGGGTGCTCGGTCTGTCCTGCGGGCTGGGCGGCCTGGTCGGCGGCTACCTCGGCGCCCGCTTCCAGCCTCATGTGCCCGAGACCGCGCTGAGGCTGCTGCTCGGTGTTCTGGCCGCCGCCGTCGGCCTCCTCTACGCCGTGCAGGGCCTGCGCTGACCGGTGCCCGCCCCGTCGGGGCGAGCGTGGCGGCGAGGTCCTCGCGGCGGCGCCGGGGGCGAGAGGCTCGCGGACGTGTTCACGGCGTGGCGGCAACGGCTGCACGTACGGGTGAACCGACCGGTGGGCCGTGCTGCCCGCCGCCTCGCCGATTCCTCAGCCGCACGGCGGCGACCGCGTCAACGCGGCGTCAAGGCCGCGTCAAGGACGAGGGCGGCCGGATCATGAAAGCGTCAGGGACGGGGACGGAGCGGGCGCGGGCGGGCATACGGTCATGGTGCGAGCCCGGCCGGCGACGGCGCCGAGGACCGGGGCACCGTCCGTCCGTGCCGTCCCTGCCTGGAGGCAGTCATGAACCGCCGTTCACTCGCCGAGGACCCCGAGCCTTCCGAACCCGTCCCGGCCGGACTCCTCCTGGTCCCCGTCCGGCCGGGTCCGCTGGGCCACGCCGCCCGGCTCTTCCGCACGCCCCTCGGCGACCGCACCGCCGTCGCCTTCACGACCGAGCAGCTGCTCATCACCGTCCTGGGCCCCGCCCAGCCGTGGATCACCCTCGCCGAACCCGCCCTGCGGGCCCTCACCGAACCGCTGGGCGTCACCGTGCTCACCATCGACCCACAGCTGGCCGCAGCCGCCGCCCGGCCCCGGCGCGAGGGCACCTTGGAGCGCCCCCTCCTCATCACCCCGTCCTTCGCGGGCGCTCCGGGCCGAGGGCCCGCGTCCGACGTGCTGCCGCACCGGGCCCGCCGGTAGAGCCTCCGCTCCGACGGCCGGCCGGGCGGCACGGCCGGGTGGCCGGCCCGGTGGCACCGCGAAGCGGCAGCCCGAGCCGATCCGCGTCAACATCGGCGTCGGCGTCAACCTCGCCGTCGGCGTCGGCAGGCGGGACTTCAGCGCTGCCCGCCCCGAGTTGCGGTCACTGCTCCGGGATGCGGCCGCACATCGCGTTGCCGGGCTCGGACGGGTCGGCACTGATCCAGAACTGCGCCCACAGGAGGGCGAATTCGGGCCGGCTGAGATACCCGTCGCCGTCCAGGTCGAGCAGGTCGAAGACGTCGTCGGTCTCCACGCTCCGCCCGTGCCAGATGTCGACGAGGCGGCGGTGCTCGGCGCGCGAGATACGGCCGTCCCCGTTCTCGTCCACGGCGTCGAAGACCGTGTCGGCGGTCGCCGTCACGACGTCCCGCAGGGCGGGGAGCCGGTCGACGAGGGCCAGGAACTCGTCCATGTCGACCGTGCCGTCGTGGTCGGTGTCGGCGACCGTGAGCAGGTGGTCCCACCAGCCCGTCATGAGCGCCTCGACCCTGGCCCCCAGCCCGGCGTCCCGCTGGACGGCCGGCAGCCGGCCCCAACGCTCCGCCAGGGCACCGAAGTCGCTCTGCCGCAGGCAGCCGTCCCCGTCCGCGTCGAACGCGGCGAACACGTTGCGGAGCTTGCGCTGCTGGAACTCGCTGGCCATGGACGGGCCTCCCCTGTGCCGACTGCCCCACCACGTGTGGCGACAGGCTGGTGACTTTAAGTGCGCAGCGCGGGCGTCGCCGGGTTTCGGGGGAAGAACCGAGGACTCCCGGCGCGGCCACCCGGAGTGTGCTACGCATCGCCCGGCGATCCGGCGCGGCCCGTGACCACCGGGGCGCGGCCCGGCGCCGTGCCGGATCCGGCGGCCACGAAGGGCAGGCTCCCGAGGCGTGGAGCATCGCGGTGGGCCCGGGCAAGCGACATGTTCAGATAAATTGCGTCGCCTTCTGTTCGTATCCGCGACACCCCCCTACAGTGGACCGCGACCCCCCGAGATGTGTCCTTCCCCACATGCCGGTTCACTGGCTCCCGGAACGTCCAGCGCAGCGTGTCCCCCACCGTCGAGCCGGAAGGGCCGGGTCCGTGACGCAGGCGTTCCAGTCCCCCGGCTTCGCCGCGTTGGCGGCCGACCGCGCGGTCGAGACGCGGCTCGTCGACGAACGCTGGCAGGCGGTCGCCTGGGACCTGGGGACGGGGCGGCGCCGGGTGGTCACCGACCGACCGGGGGGCGTCCACCTGAGCGAGATCGAGCCGGACGGCGATGCCATCTGGTGGTTCGACGCCGACGGTGCGGGGGAGGGGCGGTGGCAACGCGAGCCGTTCGCCGGCGGACCGGGCGGCGCGGCACTGCACGGCGTGCCGCACGGGCGGGCGTACGGCGTCGCCTTCGACCGGACGGGCTCGCTCGCGGCCGTGGCCGTCGGTGTCCACGACGCCTCGCACCTCTATGTCGGGCCGCCTGCGGGCGAGGCACGACCGATCGGTTCGGCGCCGGGGTACCTGGGCCTGGCCGACCTGTCGCCGGACGGTCGGCTACTCGCCCTCGGCGGGCGGCCCGACGGGGACGACGCAGCGGTCCTGTGGCCGACGGACGCTCAGGCGGGCAGTCCGTTACGGCTCGCCGGGGACCGGCGACTGCGGCTCTGGCCGATCGAGTTCAACCCGCTCGCGGTACTCGAACCGGAGCTGCTGCTGGTGGTCGAGGAGGACGAGCGGTACACCGTCGCGACCTGGCGGGCGGGCGCGGGGCTGAGCAGGTACCCGAGACTGTCGTTCGACTCGCAGATATCGGCCGGCTGGTACCGGGGGCCGCGCGGGGTGCTGATCCAGCACGAGCGGGCCGGGCGGAGCCGGCTGCTGCTCGCCGACCTCGACCCGCCGGTGGGGCCGGGGGCGGCGCGGCCGGGGCCTGCGGGCCGGGCAGCGGTGGGCCGGGCAGCGGTGGGCCGCGGGATGGCGGGCCAGGGGGTGAATGCCGACCAGGAGCCGGCCGAACAGGCCCCGCCCGCCCGGGAGATCGACACACCCGGCGGCACGATCCACGACCTCTCCTGCGCCCCGGACGGCACCCTGCACTGCGTCTGGAGCCGGGAGTCGACGCCGCCCCGCCCGCTGGTCCTGCGCCCCGGCACGGAGGTCGCGGACCACACCGGTCCGGAGCAGGGCGACACCTCCCGCAGCCGGCGCTGGACGCCCCGGCCGTACGGGAGGATCCACAGCTTCGTCAGCACCCCCGTCGGCGGGGGCCCGTGGCCGACCCTCTTCCTGGTGCACGGCGGCCCCGCCACCCACGACCGGGACTCCTACGACCCGCGGGTGAACGCCCTGGTGGGCCACGGCTACGCGGTGGTGCGCACCAACTACCGCGGTTCCACCGGCTACGGCGCCCGCTGGCAGCACGAGTACGGCCACCGGGTCGGGCTGGCGCAGATCGAGGACCTGGCCGCCGTCCGCGCCGAGCTGGTCGCCGACGGCACGGCGCTCGCGGAGCGCACCGGCCTGTGCGGATTCTCC
Organism: Kitasatospora sp. NPDC058406; assembly: GCF_042722765.1. Classification (NCBI taxonomy): domain Bacteria; kingdom Bacillati; phylum Actinomycetota; class Actinomycetes; order Kitasatosporales; family Streptomycetaceae; genus Kitasatospora; species Kitasatospora sp. NPDC058406. The sequence continues at coordinate 21,251 of NZ_JBHXKE010000129.1, read as the reverse complement.
TGGGGCGGCTACCTGACGCTGCTGGCGATCGGTGCGCAGCCGGAGCTGTGGTCGCTCGGCATGGCCGCCCAGCCGATCGCGGACTACCCCGCCACCTACCGCACCACCACCCCCGCGCTGCGCGAGCTCGACCGGCAGCTGTTCGGCGGGACCCCGGACGAGGTTCCCGAGCGCTACCGCGCGGCCGACCCGCGATCCTACGTGCACCAGGTCCGCGCGCCCGTCCTGCTGGCCGCCTCCCGGACCGACGAGCGGTGCCCGCCCGACCAGGTGGCCCGGTACGCCGCGGACCTGCGCCGGCTGGCGGTGCCGCACGAGCTGCTCTGGGTGGACGGCGGGCACTACAGCAGCCGGACCGCCGACCACCGATCCGTGCTGGCCGCGATGGTCCGGTTCGCCGGGCACGCCTGGCCGGCACCGCTCCCCCGAGCACCCCGGGGCGGTCGTCCCGGGGTACCCGCCGATCTGACGGAAGGAGGTGAACAACCATGAAGCGACGCAGCATCCAGAACGACCCGATCAGCACCCCGGAGCGTGACCGGGGCGCCGTCGTGGTCCAGAACTTCGCGCTCGACATCACCAAGGCCACAGCGGTCGCGCCTGCCCTCAAGGGGCAGCCGAAGCCGAAGCCGGAACTCAAGGGCAAGTGACCCACGGTCGCGGGGGGGGGGGGGGCGGGGCCCGGGCGGGGGGGTGGGGGGCCGCCGGCATTGGGTCTTCCCCCCCGGGCTCCACCTCACCCCTATGTCCCCCCCTCCCCCACTCCCCTCTACGGTGGACGGCGGACGTAAGTGGACGGAGTGTCCACTTAATGCCCAGACCCTTCCGTACCCGTCTCCACCCGGGGGTTCACCGTGTCCCACCTCCTGCACCTCGACAGCAGCGCGCGCTCCGACTCCTTCACCCGCCGTCTCGGCGAGGCCTTCGCCGAAGCCTGGCTGGGGGGCGGGGGCGAGGTCACCCACCGCGACCTCGCCGCCGAACCCCTGCCCCCGATCCGCGAGGGCTGGACCCGGATCTGCGACACCCTGCTGCGCGAGGGCATCACCGAGACCGACCGCTACCCCGAGGCCGTCCGCACCGCACAGGAGCAGGAGGCCTGGGCGGTCGTCCGGCCGCTGCTCGACGAACTGGTCGCGGCGGACGTGGTGCTGATCGGGGCGCCGATGTACAACTTCGGCATACCCGCCGCGCTCAAGGCCTGGATCGACCAGGTGACGTTCCCGAAGATGGTCCTCGCCCCGCGGAAGTTCGTGGTCGTCGCCGCCCGCGGCGGCGCCTACGGGCCCGGCACCCCGCGCGCGCCCTTCGACCACAACGGCCGCTACCTGCTCGACTTCTTCCGCGGCCACTACGCGGTCGAGGACGGCGAGGTCATCGCCGCCGAACTGGTCAACTCGCTGGTCGACCCCGCGCTGGCCGGCCGGCTGGAGCAGCACCGGGAGTCGGCCGCCGACGCGCTGTACCGGGCCCAGGAGCTCGGCAACAAGCTCGTCGGCTACCGCGTCCCGCGGGCGGGCTGACGCCGTGCCGTGGATCTGGCTGCTGCTGGCGGGAGCGGTGGAGGTCGCCTGGGCGCAGTCCATCAAGCCGACCGAGGGGTTCACCCGGCTCCCGCAGACCGCGCTCTGCCTCGTCCTGATGCTCGGTGCGGTCTACCTGCTGTCGCGCGCGCTCCAGGACCTGCCGGTGGGCACCTCGTACGCCGTCTTCACCGGCATCGGCACGATCGGAGCCGTCCTGACCGGGCTGGTCCTGCGCCACGAGACGCCGTCCCCGGCGGCCCTCGCGGGCCTCGCCCTGATCACCACCGGCCTGGTCACCGTCCACCTCGGCACCACCGACTGAGCCGGGGCCTCCGGATCGATGGTGGTGGCGCATAGTCCCATGTACATAACCGACATCGATACAGCGGAGGCGTGAATGTCCGTGACGCAGATCGACATCGATGAAGAGGCATTGGAGCGCGCGATGGCTGGCTCTCACCGGCCGGCACCGGAGCGCTTCCGCGGTCGACCTCCTGATCGCGGCGACTGCCGCGCACCACGGGCCCACCGTGCTGCACGACGACGCCGACCACCGCACCGTGGCCCGCCATGCCCCCGACCTCGGCGAGCACAGCATCCTGGACCACGCCCGAGCCCGAGCCGCGCTCGGGATCAGGCGGTCAGTGCGGGGGCGGCCGACGCGGTCCGGCGGGCCGCGTCGTAGCGGTGGAGGAGGAGACGGGCGACCTCGGGGGCGGCGCCGAGGACGTCGGCGAGGAGGTCCGCGCCGTGGGCGGCCCCGGCGATGCGGTCGGGGAGACGGCCGGGGGCGAGCAGGTAGGGGGCGACGGCGGTCCGCCGGGCGCCGGCGCGGCGCAGCGCGGCCAGGGCGTCGGGGACGCGGGGACCGTCGGCGGAGGCGTAGGCGACCTCGACGGCGGCCCAGCCGCGGGTGCGGCGCCACTCGGCGGCGACGGCGCGGGTGGCGGCGTCGGCGGCCGGGTCGGAGGAGCCGGCCGCCGCCAGGACGACGCCGGTGCGGGCCCGGACGGCGGCGGACGCGAGCTCCGGGCCGGCCTCGGTGAGCCGGCGGTCGAGGGCGGCGAGCAGCAGCGGGGACGGGCCGAGGACGTCGGCCGTCGGCAGTCCGGCGCCGGCCGCGCGCAGGGCGGCGGGGATGTCGTGCTTGGCGTGGAACGCGCGGTTGAGGAGCAGCGGCACGGCCACCGCGGCGGAGCCGAGCCGGGAGACGACCTGCGGGATCCGCGGGGCGCAGTGGTCCAGGTAGGCGGTGGCGACGTCGAGGCCGGGGCGCAGCGCGCGGACCCGGGCGACCAGGTCGGCGACGGTGGCGGCGTGCCGGGCGTCGCGGCTGCCGTGGGCGATCAGCAGCAGGGCGGGGCTGCCCGCCACCACCGGGGTGGCGGGGGCGGCGGACAGCCGGCCTTCGTTCATGCGGAGCGGCCTTACTTGACGGCGGCCAGCAGGCCGCGGTTGCGCAGGACCCGGCGCTCGACCGGGGTGAAGACGAGGAGTTCGATGGCGATGCCGACGAACAGGATGAGGATGATGCCGAGCAGGACGCCGGCCATGTCCGAGAACTCGCGCTGGTTCTCCAGGTACCGGCCGAGGCCGAGGCCCAGGTCGGGGGAGGAGGCGACGAGTTCGGCGGCCATCAGCGAGCGCCAGGAGAACGCCCAGCCCTGCTTGAGTCCGGACAGGTAGCCGGGGAGCGCGGCGGGGAGCAGGATGTGGCGGGCGCCGGTCAGGCCGGTGGCGCCGATGGTGCGCCCGGCGCGCAGGAACAGCGGCGGCACCTGGTCGATGCCGGCCACCAGGCCGTTGGCGATGGACGGGACGGCGCCGAGCAGGATGACCGCGTACATCATCGAGTCGTTGATGCCGAGCCAGATGACGGCGGCCGGCACCCAGGCGACCGAGGGCAGTGACTGGAGGCCGGAGAGGACCGGTCCGAGAGCGGCCCGGACCGGCTTGACCCGGGAGACCAGCAGGCCGATCGGGGTGCCGATGATGACGGCGACGACGAAGCCGGAGAGGCCGCGCCAGACGCTGGTCCAGATGATCGAGAACAGCGTGCCGGCCGACCACAGGTCCGTGGCGGCCTGCCAGACGTCGGACGGGCTGGGCAGCTTGTAGGAGCTGGTGATCTCCAGGCTGTAGGCGCCCTGCCACAGGGCGAGCACCAGGAGCACGCCGAGCAGCGGCGGCAGCGCCTTCTGCCGCAGGGTGTCCGCGACCGAGCTGCCCTGGGTGCTGACGGCGTCGAGCGCGTCGAGGCCGGCGCCGACGTCGGCACTGTCCGCACCGGGAGCCTTGTCCAGGGTGGCCCGGCTGGTGGGCGTGGTGTCAGTGCTGGCCATGGCGGCGGATCTCCCCACGCAGTTCTTCGGTGATCTCGATGGACAGGTCGGCCACGCCGGAGGACTCGATCCGGCGCGGCTGCGGGAGGTCGATCCGCCACTCGCGGGCGACCCGGCCGGGGCGCGAGGAGAGCAGCACCACGCGCTGGGCGAGCCGGACGGCCTCCCGCACGTTGTGGGTGACGAAGAGGACGGAGAGCTTGCGCTCGGCCCAGATGCGGGTGATCTCGTCGTGCAGGACGTCGCGGGTGATGGCGTCGAGGGCGGCGAACGGCTCGTCCATGAGCAGCAGCGAGCTGCCCTGGGCGAGCGCGCGGGCCAGGGCGACGCGCTGGCGCATGCCGCCGGAGAGCTCGTGCACGCGCTTGCCGTGGGAGCCCTGGAGGCGGACGAGTTCGAGCAGCCGCTCGGCCTCGGCGCGGCGCTCGGCCCGGGGGACACCGGCGAGCTTGAGGGCGAGTTCGATGTTCTTTCCGGCCGTGAGCCAGGGGAAGAGCGCGTGTTCCTGGAACATCAGCGCGGGGCGTCCCCCGGGTACCTCGATGGTGCCCGCGGTGGGCGCGTCGAGGCCGGCGACCAGGTTGAGCAGGGTGGACTTGCCGCAGCCCGAGGCGCCGAGCAGCGTGACGAACTCGCCCGGTGCGACATCGAGGGTGATGTCGTCCAGGACGTGCGTCTGCGCGCCGGGGCGGCCGAAGGACTTGTGCACGTGCGATATCCGGACGGCGGGCGCGCCGTTCCGGGTGCCGACGCCGGGGGCGTCGTCCGAGGTGGTCAGTGCCGGGGTCATCCGGGCACCTCCTGCGTGGTGTGGTCATGGGCCCCTCCGGCCCGCCGGCGGGCCGTGGAGGGGTGGTGGCGAAGGGAGCCGGGGTCCGGGCCCCCGCCCGCACCGTGCTCGGGGCATCGAGCGGGCACGGGGCCTGGGCGGGCGGGGGGTCCGGACCGCGGGGCTTGAACGCGGTGGGCACGCTGCAGGCGCGCCCACCGGTGCCGTGGGGGGTGTTACTTGGTGCCGAGTCCGGCGTCCGCCACGGTGGTCTGGCCCTTCTCCTTGAGCACCTTGTTGAGCAGGGTGAGGTCGTAGATCCCGCTCAGGTTCGGCTTCTTGAGCAGACCGGCGGTCACCGCGTTGTCGGCCTCGGTCTGCAGGGTGGCGGCCAGCGGGTCGTCCAGGAAGTCGATGTCGGCCCACGCGGGGTCGAGGATGGCGGCCTCCAGGGCGTTGCCGGCCTCCTTCTTGATGGCCTCGTTGGCGATGGCCTTGGCCTTGTCCGGGTTGGCCTTGATGAAGGCGTTGGTGGTCACCGAGCCGCGCAGGACGGCCTCGACCACGTCGGGGTGCTCGGCCAGGAACTTCTGCGAGACGATGATGTTGGTGATCACGAACTGCTTGTTCGGCCAGATGTCCTTCTCGTTGAGGAGGACCTTCGCGCCGAGGGTGACCAGCTTGGACGCGGTCGGCTCCGGCACCCAGGCGCCGTCGATCGAGCCCTGCTTGTAGGCGTCCGGGGTGACCTTGTTGTCCGAGCGGACCACGCTGACGTCGCCGGCGCCGGACTGGGCGTCGACCTTGTAGCCCTTGCCGGCCAGGTAGTTGAGGAGCGCCACGTCCTGGGTGTTGCCCAGCTGCGGGGTGGCGATCTTCTTGCCCTTGAGGTCGTCCAGGGTGGCGATCTTCTCCGGGTTGACCACCAGCTTGACGCCACCGGAGGCCGAACCGCCGATGATCTTCAGCGACTTGCCCTCGGACTTGGTGTAGCCGTTGATCGCGGGGGAGGGGCCGATCCAGCCGATGTCGATGGAGCCGGCGTTGAGCGCCTCGATCTCGGCCGGGCCCGCGTTGAAGACCTGGGTCTTGATCTGGGTGGCGCCGAGCTCCTTCTGGAGGATGCCCTCCTGGAGGCCGACCAGCGGGGTGCCGTGGGTGAGGTTGGCGAAGTAGCCGATCTTCACCGAGTCGGCGGAGAGCTTGGCGGCGCTGGCGGAACCGGCGGCAGCGGTGCTGGGCTTGCTGTCGTCGCTCTTCGAGCCGTAGCCGCAGGCGGAGAGCAGGGTCACGGCGGTCAGCCCGGCCACGGCTGCGGCGGCGGAGCGTCTGATCCGGCCGGCGCCGGGATGTGCCGGGCTATGCGGCTGGTGGGCGTGCGGGAGCGCCTGGTGCGGTGCCATGGTGGAAGTCCTTCTCGCGGACGGACCGCCGGGATGCGGTCTCGGGGCGGACAACGGTCAGGGTGGTGCTTGCGGCATCGAGTGATGCGGGGCAAGCCGGGTCGGCACTGCTGTTCCGGCTGTGGGGCGGAACAGTGACCGGCCCGGTGACAGGGCTGTTGTCAGCCCTGTCGGCTCACACATCGCGTCAGGCCGCCCTGGCCGCTGCCGAGGACGCCGCTGCCTATGCGGCCGCCTTCCTTGTCCATGCCCGAGAACGCCTCGCTGGGCATCAGACCCAGTCCTCCTCGTCCGGTGTGTCGGAAGCGTCGTTGCTGCGTACGGTGTCGAACGCCTCGCCCGCCATGCCGGCGGTGAGGGTGGTGCCGTCGGCCGGGTCGATCAGCAGGAACGACCCGGTCAGACGGTTGTCGGAGTAGCCGTCGAGCGCCAGCGGTTCGGCGGTGCGGAGCACCACGTGGCCGATGTCGTTGACGTTCAGGCCGTCGGCGCCGGAGCCCTGTTCGAGCTTCCCGTCGCGGATCGGCGCGGTGATGTCGATCCGGTAGGAGATCTCCTTGACCAGTGCGCGGACCGTGCGGGTGGTGTGCTTGAGCAGCACCTTGTCGCCGGCCCGCAGCGGGCGCTCGCTGAGGTGGCTGACGGTGGCCTCGATGTCCTTGGTCGGGACGGGGGCCGGGCCGGCCGCGATCAGGTCGCCGCGGGAGATGTCGAGGTCGTCGGCGAGGCGGACGGTCACCGACTGGGGGGCCCAGGCGGCGTCGGTCTCCCGGCCGAGCGCGTCGATGCCCACGACCGTGGTGGTGTGGCCGGAGGGCAGCACCGTCACCGGGTCGCCGACCCGCAGCACGCCGGAGGCCAACTGCCCCGCGTAGCCGCGGTAGTCGGGGTGGTCCTCGGTCTGCGGGCGGATCACGTACTGGACCGGGAAGCGGACCGGCTCGATGCTCGGGTCGCTGCCGACCGGGACGGTCTCCAGGTGCTCCAGCAGGGTCGGACCGCCGTACCAGTCCATGTGCGCGGAGGGCTCGACGACGTTGTCCCCGGCCAGGGCCGAGATCGGGACGGCCACCACGTCCTTGACGCCGAGCGAGGCGGCGTAGGCGGTGAACTCCTCCGCGATGGCGGCGAACACGGGCTCCGCGTACTCGACGAGGTCCATCTTGTTGACGGCCAGCACGACGTGCGGCACGCGCAGCAGCGCGGCGACGGCGGCGTGCCGGCGGGTCTGCTCGACCACGCCGTTGCGGGCGTCCACCAGGACGACGGCGAGCTCCGCCGTGGAGGCGCCGGTCACCATGTTCCGGGTGTACTGCACGTGCCCCGGGGTGTCGGCGAGGATGAACCGCCGCCGCGGGGTGGCGAAGTAGCGGTACGCGACGTCGATGGTGATGCCCTGCTCGCGCTCGGCGCGCAGGCCGTCGGTGAGCAGCGCGAGGTCGGGCGTCTCCTGGCCGCGGCTGCGGGAGGCGTGCTCGACGGCCTCCAGCTGGTCGGCCAGCACCGACTTGGAGTCGTGCAGCAGGCGGCCCACCAGGGTGGACTTGCCGTCGTCGACGGAGCCGGCGGTGGCGAAGCGCAGCAGCGAGGTGGCGGTGGTTTCCTGGGTGGTGCTCATTAGAAGTATCCCTCGCGCTTGCGGTCTTCCATCGCGGCCTCGGAGAGCTTGTCGTCGGCGCGGGTGGCGCCGCGCTCGGTGAGGCGGCTGGCCGCGATCTCGACGATGACGGCCCGGATGTCGGTCGCGTCCGAGTCGACGGCGCCGGTGCAGGACATGTCACCGACGGTCCGGTAGCGGATCAGGCGCCGCTCGACCGGCTCGCTCTCCTTGGGGCCGCCCCACTCGCCGGCGGTCAGCCACATGCCGTCGCGGGCGAAGACGTCGCGCTCGTGGGCGTAGTAGATCTCCGGGAGCTCGATGGACTCGCGCTCGATGTACTGCCAGACGTCCAGCTCGGTCCAGTTGGAGAGCGGGAAGACGCGGACGTGCTCGCCGACCGCGTGCCGGCCGTTGTAGAGCGACCACAGCTCGGGGCGCTGGCGGCGCGGGTCCCAGGCGCCGAACTCGTCGCGCAGCGAGAAGACGCGCTCCTTGGCGCGGGCCTTCTCCTCGTCGCGGCGTCCGCCGCCGAAGACGGCGTCGAAGCGGCCCGTCTCGATGGCGTCCAGCAGCGGGACGGTCTGCAGCGGGTTGCGGGTGCCGTCGGGGCGCTCGCGCAGTCGGCCGTCGTCGATGAAGTCCTGGACGTGGGCGACGTGCAGGCGCAGGTTGTGCTCGGCCACCACGCGGTCGCGGTAGGCGATGACCTCGGGGAAGTTGTGGCCGGTGTCGACGTGCAGCAGCGAGAACGGGACGGCGGCCGGCCAGAAGGCCTTGAGCGCCAGGTGCAGCATGACGATGGAGTCCTTGCCGCCCGAGAACAGGATCACCGGGCGCTCGAACTCCCCCGCGACCTCGCGGAAGATGTGCACCGACTCGGCCTCCAGCGTGTCCAGGTGGGACAGCGTGAAGGCCCCCCCGGCGTTCTGGTCGGGGTCGTCGGCCTGCACCGGGTTCTGGGTCGCGGTGGTCATGCGAGGCCCCTCTCGGTCAGGAAGGCGTGCAGCTCCGCGGCGGACTCGGCCACCGCGCGGCCCTGCGTCTGCAGGCGCAGCTCCGGATGCTCCGGCGCCTCGTACGGGTCGTCAACCCCTGTCAGGCCGGAGATCTCGCCGGCGGCCTGCTTCGCGTAGAGCCCCTTGACGTCGCGCTCGGCGCAGAGCTCGACCGGGGTGGCGACGTGGATCTCCAGGAAGTCCGTGCCGTTCGCGGCGTGCCGCTCGCGGACGGCGGTGCGGGAGTCGGCGAACGGCGCGATCACCGGGGCGAGCACCTTGACGCCGTTGGCGGCGAGCTTCTCGGCGACGAAGCCGATCCGGGTGACGTTGGTGTGCCGGTCCTCGCGGGAGAACCCGAGGCCCTTGGAGAGGAACTCGCGGATCTCGTCGCCGTCCAGCACCTCCACCCGGTGGCCCTCGGCGCGCAGCCGCTCGGCCAGGGCGAAGGCCAGCGTGGTCTTGCCCGCGCTCGGCAGCCCGGTCAGCCACACGGTGGCGCCGCGCTCGCAGGGGGCGGCCGCACGGGCCGCCTCTGCGGCTCTCTCGGCGACCGGGGTGTGGACTGTGCTCACGGTGACTTCTCCAGACGGAAGGGGTGTTGACGATCGATCATGTGCGGCGGGGGTGGCACGGAGGATGCCCGGAGGTGGCTCAGAGGTGAATGCCGCACTCGGTCTTGCCGGTGCCGGACCAGCGGCCCGCCCGGGCGTCCTCGCCCTCCCCGGGCTTGCGGGTGCAGGAGAGCGGCGAACAGCCGATCGACGTGTAGCCCTCCCACAGCAGGGGGTTGAGCAGCACGCCGTTGGCGTTGACGTAGGCGTCCACGTCCTCCTGCGTCCACCGGGCGATCGGGGCGATCTTGACCTTGCGGCGCCGGGCGTCCCAGGAGACCACCGGGGTGCCGGCGCGGGCCGGCGAGTCGTCGCGGCGCAGCCCGGTGGCCCAGGCGTCGTAGCCGCCGAGGCCGCGGTTGAGCGGCTCGACCTTCCGCAGCGAGCAGCACAGGTCCGGGTCGCGGTCGTGCAGGTGCGGCCCGTGCAGGGCGTCCTGCTCGGCCACGGTCAGCGCCGGGGTGAGCGTGATGACGTTGACCGGCATCACCGCCGCCACCGCGTCCCGGGTGCCGATGGTCTCCGGGAAGTGGTAGCCGGTGTCCAGGAAGACCACGTCCACGCCGGGGAAGACGGAGGAGGCGAGGTGGGCGACGACCGCGTCCTCCATGGAGGAGGTGACGCAGAACCGCTTGCCGAAGGTGTCGGCGGCCCAGCGCAGGATCTCCTGCGGGGTGGCCTCCTCCAGCTCCCGGCCGGCCTGCTCGGCCAGCGCCCGGTGGTCATCAGTGGTCGCGGTGGTCATGCGGTGCGCTCCCCCCACTGGTCCGACTCGCGTTGTCCGGGCTGCCGCCGCCCTGGTTCCCACCGGTCTGGTTCCCACCGGTCCGGGCGCCGTTGGCCCGGGCCCCGTTGGCGGGGGAGAGCAGGCCGAGGAACTTCAGCTGGAAGGCCCGGCGGCAGCCGTGGCACTCCCAGGCGCCGTGTCCGACCTCGGAGGGGCGCAGGTCCTCGTCACCGCAGTACGGGCAGAAGAACGGTGCGGCGCGCTCGCTCACGACAGCTGCTCCTCGCCGGCCCTGGCCGCCCACTGGGCGAACCGCTCGCCCTCGGCGCGGTCGGCCTGGTACCGGGTCAGGACGCGCTCGACGTAGTCGGGCAGGCCGTCCTTGGTGACCTTGAGGCCGCGGACCTTGCGGCCGAAGCCGGCCTCCAGCCCGAGCGCGCCGCCCAGGTGGACCTGGTAGCCCTCGACCTGGTTGCCCTGCTCGTCGGTCACCAGCTGGCCCTTGAGACCGATGTCGGCGACCTGGATGCGGGCGCAGGCGTTCGGGCAGCCGTTGATGTTGATGGTCAGCGGCTCCTCGAAGTCGGGGAGGCGCTTCTCCAGCTCGTCGATGAGCGTGCGGCCGCGCTCCTTGGTCTCGACGATGGCGAGCTTGCAGTACTCGATGCCGGTGCAGGCCATGGTGCCGCGGCGGAACGGTGAGGGCGTGACCCGCAGGTCCAGCGCCTCCAGGCCGGCCACCAGCGACTCGACCCGGTCCTCGGTGATGTCGAGGACGAGCATCTTCTGCTCGGCGGTGGTGCGCAGGCGGTCGCTGCCGTGGGCCTCGGCGAGGTCGGCGATCTGTCCGAGCAGCTTGCCGTCGACCCGGCCGACGCGCGGCGCGAAGCCGACGTAGTAGCGGCCGTCCTTCTGCCGGTGCACCCCGACGTGGTCGCGCCAGCGGCCGGCGGGCTCCGCCGGGGCGGGGCCGTCGACCAGCTGGTACTTGAGGTACTCGTCCTCCAGCACCTGGCGGAACTTCTCCACGCCCCAGTCGGCGACCAGGAACTTCAGCCGGGCGCGGTTGCGCAGCCGGCGGTAGCCGTAGTCGCGGAAGATGCCGATCACACCGCCGTAGACGTCGGCGACCTCGTCGAGCGGGACCCACGCGCCGAGCCGCACGCCGAGCTTGGGGTTGGTGGAGAGGCCGCCGCCGACCCAGAGGTCGAAGCCGGGGCCGTGCTCGGGGTGGACGACGCCGACGAAGGCGATGTCGTTGATCTCGTGCGCGACGTCCAGCAGCGGGGAGCCGGAGACGGCGGACTTGAACTTGCGCGGCAGGTTGGAGAAGTCCTTGTTGCCGATGAACCGGCGCTGGATCTCGTCGATGGCGGAGGTGCCGTCGATGATCTCGTCCTCGGCGATGCCGGCCACCGGGGAGCCGAGGATGACGCGGGGGGTGTCACCGCAGGCCTCGGTGGTGGAGAGGCCGACGGCCTCCAGCTTCTGCCAGATGGAGGGGACGTCCTCGATCCGGATCCAGTGGTACTGGACGTTCTGCCGGTCGGTCAGGTCGGCGGTGTTGCGGCCGTACTCCTGCGAGACCTCGGCGACGGCGCGGAGCTGGGCGACGGTCAGCCGGCCGCCGTCGATGCGGACGCGGAGCATGAAGTACTCGGCGTCGAGCTCGTGCGGGTCGAGGATCGCGGTCTTGCCGCCGTCGATGCCTTCCTTGCGCTGGGTGTAGAGACCCCACCAGCGCATCCGGCCGCGGAGGTCGGCCGGGTCGATCGAGTCGAAGCCCCGGTGCGCGTAGATCGTCTCAATACGTGTCCGCACGTTGAGACCGTCGTCGTCCTTCTTGAACTGCTCGTTGGCGTTCAGAGGGGTGAAGTGGCCCATGCCCCACTGGCCCTCACCGCGGTGACGGGTCACCTTGCGAGGCGCGGCGGGGCGTCGCGCGGGGGCGGCGTCGGCCGTGGGCTCGGCGGTCTCGGGAGTGGTGGCCATGGTGAAGTCCTTCGGGGCAGGTGGCTCTGACGCCGGGTGGGTCGCTGGACGAGCTCGGCGGTTCGGTGCTGCTGTGACCTGCGGGTTCTCAAGGCCTGCGATGCAGTGACCGGCTGACCGGGCGGGCGCCTGCGCGTCCGCTGCGGCGGGGACGGCGAGGTGGTGGCGCCGGGTGCGGTGGGTGGCGGCGGGGTGGGGCTCAGGTCACCGGACAGATGGCGCTGGACACGCGAAGGAGATCGACGTGAAGTCGACCTACTAGGGTGGTTCCGGCGCTCGGCATGGCAAGAGATTCGCACGGAGCACGACTCGCGGTCCACTAACGTCCGTATTCTGGACCAGAAGGTTTCGAATACTGAGATGTCGGAGCGTTCCCGCCGCTCCCCGTTCCGGGCCCCTCGGCAGATCGTCGACGGACGGTCGGCACGGCCTCGCCCCGGGGCCGGCGCGGGGCCGGCAGATGGTCGGCGGGTGTTCGGGAAGTGTCCGGCGGGCGGCCGCCGCGGGTCGGACGACGGGTCGAACGGCGGCTCCGCGCCACGGGAGATCAGTGGACCGGCCACGGCCCGATACCGTTAGCCCTGTGCAAGCAGCAGGCGAAACGACCAGACCGAACCCCGAGCGGCCCTCCCGTCGTCGGGGCAAGGGCTCCCGGCGGGCGGCCAGACAGGTCACCTGGCGGTCCACCACCTGGGCCCTGGTCAAGGACACCACCAACACCTGTGTCGAGTACCGGGTCACCGGCCTCGCGGCGGAGGCGGCGTTCTTCACCCTCCTCTCCATCCCACCCCTGCTGCTCTGCCTCGCCGGCACCCTCGGCTACCTCGACGACTTCCTCGGCGCCGGCACCATCGACAACCTCAAGGCCGACATCGTCAAGGCCGCGGGGACGGTCCTCTCCGACTCCTCGATCACCGAGGTCGTGCAGCCGCTGCTGGGCCAGGTCTTCGACCAGACCCGGCCCGACCTGATCTCGATCGGCTTCCTGCTCTCGCTCTGGTCCGGATCCCGGGCGCTCTACATCTTCATCGACACCATCACCGTGATGTACGGGCTCGACGGCAAGCGGGGCATCGTCAAGACCCGGCTGATGTCGCTCGGCCTCTACCTGGGCGCCCTGGTCATCGGCTCGCTGGTGCTGCCGCTGCTGATGGCCGGGCCCGGGCTGGTGATGAACGCCGTCCCCGGGATCGCCGGGCTGGTCAACGCCGCCTACTGGCCGTTCGCCATCCTGCTGCTGATCGTCTCGCTGACGACCCTCTACCACCTCGCCGTGCCGGTCTCCACGCCCTGGCGGGAGGACATCCCCGGGGCCCTGGTGGCGCTGGTGGTGCTGGTCTTCTGCAGCGTCGCGCTCCGCCTCTACCTGGTCAGCTCCATCGAGGGCCACTCGGTGTACGGCTCGCTGGCCGCCCCGGTCGCCGTCCTGCTCTGGATCTTCGTGGTGGCGCTCGCGGTGCTCATCGGCGCCGCGATGAACGCGGCCATAGACCGCCGCTGGCCCACCCTGGAGACGGCCGACGCCCGGGCCGAGAACGAGCGCGCCCACGAGGAGGCGGCCGCCGCCGTGGTCCGCGAGGTGGCCGCCCGCCGTGCCGTCGAGCGGGCCCGCCGGGCGCGTGAGCTCGGCCTCGCCGAGGGCGGCGAGGAGGAGCACTGGGAGGACGAGGGCGAGGAGGTCGACGTCCCCTCCGAGTACCCCGAGCGGTGGGCCGACGTGCTGGCCGCCGACAACGTCCGCGGCCGGATCGCCGCGCGCGGGGGCGGTCCGCACCACCGGCCCGCGCCACCCCCGCCGGACAGCGACCGGCCGGTCGCACCGCCCCCGGAGTACCCGCTGCCCAGCCACCCGCCCCGCCCGCCGTGGGACCGGCGCTGAGGCGGATCCGGTCCCGGGACGCGGCCGGACCCGGGACGGGACGGCGGCGGGGGCGGGGCGGCGCCGGGCTCGCGGCCGGGTCCGGGACCGGCTTCGGGACCGGCGTCGGGGCAGGGTCGGGGCCGGGTTCGTCGCGGTGAATCCGCCGGTGAAAAACCGGTTGGCAGGCGGGGGCGGCTTGGCTACGGTGTGAGTCGTCCGGTTCGGGCCGTGCCAATGCCGGTCCGAGGAGAGAAAGCAGGAGGTGGGTCCCATGGCCACGACTGTCATGACGGCTGCCCTGGGCAGCGCCCGCATCCACCTCTCCCTGCCGGCCGTCGGCTGACGTAGCCCCTCGCACGTGCAGCCGCAGCCCGGCGGGATCACTTTCCTCCCGAAGGGCCCACTGCGTTGTTCAACGCTGCCTCCGCTTCCGTTTCCTCTTCTCTTCCCGTCTCCTCCTCCCCCGAGGACTCCCCGCTGGCCGGGTACGGCTGGACGGCCGAGCTCGACGACCTGTTCGCGCCCCTCGCCGAGGCCGGTCTGACGCCTGCCCGGATCGTCCGGGTCGACCGTGGCCAGTGCGACGCCGTCCTGACCGACCCGGAGACCGGCACGCTGCGCACCGTCCGGGCCGACACCCGGCCGGTCGGCGACGCCGACATGATCAACTGCCCCTGCACCGGGGACTGGGCCGCCGTCGACCTCACGGCCCGGCCGATGGCCACCGTCGTGGCGCTGCTGCCGCGGTCCACCGCGATCATCCGCAAGGTCGCGGGCAAGCGCTCCGACGGCCAGGTGCTGGCCGCCAACGTCGACACCGTGGTGATCGCCGCGTCGCTCGCCGCCGAGCCCGACCTGGGCCGGATCGAGCGCTTCCTCGCCCTCGCCTGGGAGTCCGGCGCCGAGCCGCTGGTCGCGCTCACCAAGGCCGACCTGGTCGACGACGCCGACTTCATCCGGGCCGACGTCGAGGCCGCGGCGCCCGGCGTCACCGTGCTGGTGGTCAGCGCCGAGACCGGCGAGGGGGTGGACGTGCTGCGCGCCTGCACGCCCGGCACCACCGCCGTGATCGGACAGTCCGGCGTCGGCAAGTCCACCCTGACCAACGTGCTCGCCGGGGCCGACGTGATGGCCGTCCAGCAGGCCCGCGCCGTCGACCAGAAGGGCCGGCACACCACCACCACGCGCGAGCTGGTCCCGCTGCCCGGCGGCGGGGTGCTGATCGACACGCCCGGTCTCCGCGAGGTCGGCCTCTACGGCGGCGAGGGCGTGGCACTCGCCTTCGCCGACATCGAGGAGCTGGCCGAGGACTGCCGCTTCCACGACTGCAACCACCACACCGAGCCCGGTTGCGCGGTGATCGCCGCGCTGGCCGAAGGGAGCCTCCCGGAGCGTCGGCTGGAGAGCTACCGCAAGCTCCAGCGGGAGGGCGAGTGGATCGCCTCCCGCTCGGACGCCCGGCTCGCGTCGGCCCGGCTGAAGAAGTGGAAGACCATCACCAAGTCGATGCGCGCGGCGGGAGGTCCCGTGAAGCGGTGACGTCCTGCTCCGCAGCCGGTCGGCCGGTCGGTCGGTGGTGGCGGCGGGCGGCGGGTCCCCTGGGGGCTCGTCCCTCCGCCCCGCCGACCGTGGCCGCCCAGCCGCCGGCCTGCCCCGTTGACGCCCGCCCGCCTGCCCGGCCGGCCGGCCGGGCGGGCGTCAACGGAGGTCGGCCACCAGCCGGAAACGCTCCAGCACGACCGGGGTGACGTCGTCCACGGTGAAGTCCGGGTCGCCGAGGGCCGCGCGCAGCTCGTCGCCGTGCCAGAACCGCTCGTGCGCGGCCCGCCACTCCGCGACCGTCGCATAGCCCTCGCCCTCGTCCAGGGCGTGCTGCAGTCCGACCTCGCCGAGCAGGACGACCCGGACGTCCGTCGTCTCGGTCACCGCGACGACCCGCCCGGCCGAGTCGACCACCGCGCCACGGGTACCGGCCCTGGGGAGCGGCTCCCCCTCGTGCTCGTACTCGACGACCAGCCCGGTGGTGCTGGTCTTGGCGCCGGAGAGCACGGCCGCGACCAGCTTGTCCCGGAGCGGTCCGGGGAACGCGAACTCCTCCACCCGCAGCCCGGCGATCCGAGGGTCGTCCGGGCCGGTGTAGGACTGCTCGGGCATGCGGGGCTCCTCAGGACGCGGGTCGGCCGGGGTCGGCCGAGGCGGGATCGAGCGCAGCGTAGCCGTTCCGCCGTCGGGTGGCGCGCGGTTTTCCGACCGGTCGGGCGGCGGCTCGGCGGGCCCGTCCCGCCCGCCGCCCCGGCGTCCCCACGGGTCCGGACGGTCACGTCCGATTTCCGCCAGTCGAGCCCCCTCCGGTGCCGCAGACTGGACAGCGTGATCGACGACGACATCCGGTACCGAGCCGTGGACAGCCGGGACGCCCGCTTCGACGGCGTCTTCTTCACGGCTGTCACCTCGACCGGGATCTACTGCCGGCCGAGCTGCCCGGCCGTGACCCCCAAGCGCGTCAACTGCACCTTCTACCCCAGCGCCGCCGCCGCCCAGAGCGCGGGCTTCCGGGCCTGCCGCCGCTGCCGCCCCGACTCCGTCCCGGGCTCGCCGGAGTGGAACCACCGGGCCGACCTGGTCGGCCGCGCGATGCGGCTGATCGGCGACGGCATCGTGGACCGCGAGGGCGTCGCCGGCCTGGCCCAGCGCCTCGGCTACAGCTCCCGCCAGCTCCAGCGTCAGCTCACCGCCGAACTCGGCGCCGGCCCGATCGCGCTGGCCCGTGCCCGCCGGGCGCAGACGGCGCGGCTCCTGCTCCAGACCACCGAGCTGCCGGTCACCGAGATCGCCTTCGCCTCCGGGTTCGCCTCCGTGCGGCAGTTCAACGACACCGTCCGCGAGGTGTACGACCGCACGCCGAGCGGCCTGCGCGCCGAGGTCACGGCGGGCCGGCGGACCGCCACCCCGGCGGGCGGCCTCGCCCTGCGGCTGGCCTACCGGGGCGCCCTCGACAGCGACCACCTGATCGACTTCCTCGCCCTGCGCGCCGTCCCCGGCGTGGAGGAGGTCGTGCCCGGCTCCCGGCCGGGCGTCCGCACCTACCGCCGCACCCTCGCGCTCCCGTACGGCCACGGCATCGCCGAGGTGGACGGCCTCGCCCCCGGCCAGCCGCGTGCCCGCGGCTGGCTGGACTGCCGGCTCTTCCTCACCGACCTGCGTGACCTGCCGACCTCCGTCCAGCGCCTGCGGGTGCTGTTCGACCTGGACGCCGACCCGCTCGCGGTCGACGACCAACTCGGCGCCGACCCGCTGCTCGGCCCGCTGGTCCGGGCCCGCCCGGGCCTGCGCTCGCCCGGCCACGTCGACCCGCACGAGCTGGCCGTCCGGGCCGTCCTCGGTCAGCAGGTCACCGTCGTCGCGGCCCGTACCCTGGCCGGCCGGCTCGCCGTGAAGTACGGCTGCGCGCTGCCCGAGCCCAGCGGCGGGCTGCGGCTGCTCTTCCCGACCGCCGCAGCCCTCGCGGTCGCGGATCCCGAGGACTTCGCGATGCCGGCCGCCCGTCGCCGGGCCCTCACCGGCCTCTGCGCCGCCCTCGCCGAGGGCGTCGTCCGGCTCGACGGCGGGGTCGACCGGGAGGAGGCTGCCGCGCAGCTGCTCGCCCTGCCCGGCATCGGCCCGTGGACCGTCGGCTACCTGCGGATGCGGGCCCTCGCCGACCCGGACGTCTTCCTGCCGACCGACATCGGCGTCAAGCACGGACTGCTCCGGCTCGGCGCCGACGGCGACCCGAAGTCCGCCGCCCGCACGGCCGAGGCCTGGGCCCCCTGGCGCTCCTACGCCCTCCACCGCCTCTGGGCGGGCCCGGCCACCGACCCCAGCACTGGAACGGAGAACACCTGACGATGAGCACCACCGAGCAGACCGGCACCGAGCCGAGCACCACCGAGCACACCGAGCAGACCGGCACCGAGCAGACCGGCACCGAGCCGAGCACGGCCGGCGCCGGCACCACCGTCTTCACCTTCATGGAGAGCCCGTTCGGGCGGCTGATGCTCAGCGGCGTCCGCCCCGTGGACGGCGGTCCGGCCGCGCTGGCCACCGTCACCGCCCCCGGCCAGAAGTACGCGCTCGCCGAGCCCGACGACGACTGGGTGCACGATCCGGACGCGCTGACCGAGCCGGTGGCCCAGCTGACCGCCTACTTCGCCGGGGAGCTGACCCACTTCGACCTCCCGCTCGCCCCGGTGGGCACCGACTTCCGCCGCCGGGTCTGGGCCGCCCTCGACCGGATCCCGTACGGCGAGACCGTCACCTACGGCCGGCTCACCGCGCTGGCGGGCGAGTCCCCGAAGGCCGTCCGCGCGGTCGGTGGCGCGGTCGGTGCCAACCCCCTGCTCATCGTCCGCCCCTGCCACCGCGTCCTCGGCGCCAACGGCGCCCTGACCGGCTTCGCCGCCGGGACCGACCGCAAGCGCTGGCTGCTGGACCTGGAGAGCGGCGCCCTGTTCTGAGCCCGGCCCCACCGGCCCCACCGGCCGGCCGGCCGGCGGTGCGGTACGCGGACGGTCGGCGGCCCGCCGCGGGAGCCGGTCAGGCCGGGTCGGCCGTCAGCGCCACGCGCCAGTCGTTGCTGCGCATCCGGCGGCCGGGCGGGAACTCGAAGTCGGTCTCGCCGAGGAGGGTGAAACCCGCCTTGCGGCAGACCGCGTTGGACGCGGGGTGGCCGACGGACGGGAAGGCGTGCAGCCAGGGGTGGCGGGCGGTGCGGGCGGCGGCCCGTACGGCGGTGCGGGCCGCCGCCGCGGCGATGCCCCGGCCCTGGTGGCCCGGCAGGACGTTCCAGCCCATCTCGTAGACGGTCGCGCCCTGCCAGTCGCGCTCGGCGTAGCCGACGCTGCCGACGGCCTCGTCCTCGGGCTCCAGCACGATGCGGTACATGCAGCCGATGCCGGACGGGACGAGGTCCAGGTAGCGGCGGTGGCGGACGAGCATCCGCTCCTCGCTCTCGGGGCCGCCGACGTGCGCGCGCATGTCCGGGGTGTTGATCCGGCGCAGCAGCCCGAGGTCCACGTCGGTCCAGGGTTCGAGACGGAGGAGGGAGGGGTCCATGGCCGGACGGTAGTCGGCGGTGCGGCCTCCGGCGACCGGTTTTCGCGGTGCCCGCTGCTCAGAGAACCGGTTCGGCGAGCGCCCGGGCGAGGTTCTCCAGGGCGGGCAGGGCGTGCATGACGGCGTCGCGGTCGGCGGGGGTCAGGGCGTCGAGCGCGGTGGCGATGCGGCGCTCGTGGGCGTGCTGCCAGTCGTCGAGCTGGCGCCGACCGGCCGGGGTGAGGGCGATCCGGGCGGTGCGGCGGTCGCCGGGGTCGGCCTGGCGGTCGACGAAACCGGCCTCCAGCAGTTTGCCGACCAGACCGCTGACGGTGTTCGGGGCGAGCCGTTGCCGGGCGGCCAGTTCGCCGACGCGCAGCGGGGCGGCGGCGAGCGTCTGGAGGAGCTCGACCTGCGCCATCGGCAGGGATTCCCAGGGGTAGTCGGTCCGGATGCTGCTGCGCAGGGTGCGGCGGAGCCGGGTGACCACGTCGGTGAGCCGTCGGGCGCGTTCGACCGCCGCGGTTTCCGGGTCCTGGGGGCCGACGACGGCCGGCCCGGAGGCGGGTTCGGGAACGGGTGGTGACGACGGCATGGCGGACAGCGTAGCGCCTGGTGCGGACGGTCTCCGACGGCCTTGATCCGGTCGACGGCGATCGATCCCGGTCGTCGACCGCCAGATCGCACACCGATCATCTCGTAGAGAGAACATATCTGCATCCGATATATTTCGCCGTATGAACGCCGCGTCCACCCTCGCCACCCGGCTGCTCACCGAGCACCCCCGGCCGCGCGGCATAGCCCGCCGACGGCACGCCCACTGGCTCGCCGTCGCCACCGTCTGCCTGGGCGCCTTCCTCGGCCAGCTCACGGCCAGCGTCACCGCCCTCGTCTACCCGGAGCTCCAGCGCCACTTCCACACCGGATTCGCCGCCGTCGAGTGGGTCGCCCTCGCCTACCTCCTGGTCCTGGTGGCCCTGCTCGCGCCGGTCGGGCGCCTCTCCGACCTGGTCGGCCGCAAGACCGTCTACCTCGGCGGGTTCGCCGTCTTCGGCCTCGCCTCGCTGGGCGCCGGGTTCGCCGGCGGACTCGGGACGCTGGTCGCGTGCCGGGCGGTGCAGGCGGTCGGCGGCGCCATGATGCAGGCCAACAGCGTCGCCCTGGTCGCGCGCGGCGTGCCCGGGCACGCGATGCGACGGGCGCTCGGCGTCCAGGCGACCGCCCAGGGACTGGGACTGGCGCTCGGGCCCAGCCTCGGCGGGCTGCTGGTGGAGCACGCGTCCTGGCGCTGGGTGTTCTGGGTCAACGTGCCGATCAGCCTGGTCGGCATCGTCGCCGGCTGGTTCCTGCTGCCCCGGACCCGCCCCGACGTCCTTCCCGGCGCGGCCCCGTCCGCCGCCCGTCCCGGCACGCCGGGCCCGCGTCCGTTGCCACGTCCGGCCCCACGTCCGGGCGGCCTCCCCGGCGCCCGGACCGCCGCGCGCCTCCCGCGTCCGCGCCGGGCCCCCGACTCCGACGGTGGCGCCGGCCGCTTCGACCTGCCCGGTCTGCTGTTGCTCACCGGCTCGTCCACCGCCCTGCTGCTGGCCCTCTCCGCCGCCTCCGGCCTGCCGCTCCCCGGCTGGGCGGTGATCGGACTGCTGCTCGCCGCCGTCCTGCTCGCGTTCGGCCTGGTCCGCCAGGAGCGCCGGGCCACCCGGCCGATCCTCGCGCCCGGCCTGGTCAACACCCCCGGAGTCCGGCCCGGCCTCGCCGTCTCGCTGATCGGGTACCTGCTGCTGTTCTGCCCGCTGGTGCTGGGCCCGGTCCTGCTCGCCGAGTCGGGCCTGCCGACCGCCGGGGCCGGCCTCGTGATCACCCTGCTCCCGGCCGCCTTCGCGGTGGCCGCGTCGGCCGGCGGCGCGCTGCTCCCGCGCAGCTGGACGGACGTCGCCCGGTGCCGCTTCGGTGCCGCCCTCGCCGGGACGGGTCTGCTGTGCTGCGCGCTGCTCCCGGCCGCCGGCGCGCCCGCCCACCTGCTCGCCCTGCCCCTGGCGGTCGTCGGCTGCGGGCTCGGTGTGCTGCTGCCGGCCAACAACGCGCTGGTGATGCGGGCGATCCCGGCGGAGTGCTCGGCGGTCGGCGGCGGCATGGTCAACATGGCCCGCAGCCTCGGTACGGCGCTCGGTACCGCGTTGCCGGTGCTCGGCGTCCACCTGGCGGGCCCGGCGCTCGGCGGCCGGTCGGTGCTGCTCCTCCTCGCCGGGGTCGCCGCCCTCGCGGTGGCGCTCACCCGCCCGGTCCGTCCGGCGGTCCGCCGCTGAGAGGACGGGAACGGCCGGGGCGGGGGGGGGGGGGGCCCGCCCCCCC
>NZ_JBHXKE010000128.1:0-26294 GCF_042722765.1 Kitasatospora sp. NPDC058406 | reverse complement strand
GCGGAGGTTCCGTACGGGGCAGCGGGCGTCGGCCCCGGCGGGCCGGGGCCGGGAGGGGCCTAGAACTCGTCGTCGAAGGAGACCGAGCCCTCGACGGCGACCTGGTAGGCGGAGACCCGGCGCTCGAAGAAGTTGGTCAGCTCCTGGACGTTCTGCAGCTCCATGAACCCGAACGGGTTGGTGGAGCCGTACCGGACCGGCAGGCCCAGGCGGGCGAGCCGCTGGTCGGCCACGGCCTGCAGGTACTCGCGCATCGACTCGGTGTTCATGCCGGGCAGGCCGTCACCGCACAGGTCCTGGGCGAACTGGAGCTCGGCCTCGACGGCCTCCTCCAGCATCTCGGTGACCTGCTGGGCCATCTTCTCGTCGAAGAGGTCGGGCTCCTCCGCGCGGACGGTGTCCACCACCGACATGGCGAAGTCCATGTGCATGGACTCGTCGCGGAACACCCAGTTGGTGCCGGTGGCGAGGCCGTGCAGCAGGCCGCGGCTGCGGAACCAGTACACGTACGCGAAGGCGCCGTAGAAGAACAGGCCCTCGACGCAGGCCGCGAAGCAGATCAGGTTCAGGAGGAACGCGCGGCGGTCCTCCTTGGTCTGCAGCGAGTCGATGTGGTCGACCGCGTTCATGTACTTGAAGCAGAACTGGGCCTTCTGGTGGATGGAGGGGATGTTCTCCACCGCGGCGAAGGCCGCGTTGCGGTCCTCGGGGTCGGGCAGGTAGGTGTCCAGCAGCGTCAGGTAGAACTGGACGTGCACGGCCTCCTCGAACAGCTGCCGGGACAGGTAGAGCCGGGCCTCGGGGGAGTTGATGTGCTTGTAGAGGCTCAGCACCACGTTGTTCGCGACGATCGAGTCACCGGTGGCGAAGAAGGCGACCAGGCGGCCGATCATGTGCCGCTCGCCCTCGCTCAGCTTGGCGAGGTCGGCGACGTCGGAGTGCAGGTCCACCTCCTCGACGGTCCAGGTGTTCTTGATCGCGTCCCGGTACCGGTCGTAGAACGACGGGTAGCGCATCGGGCGCAGGGTCAGCTCGAAGCCGGGGTCGAGCAGCATCTTCTGGGCGTCGGACATTACTGGCAGGCCTCGCAGGACTCGGGGTTCTCCAGGGAGCAGGCCAGCGCGGCCTCCTCCTCCGGGGTGAGGGTCGGGGCGCCGACGGTGACGGCGACGGGACCGGCCGGGACCGGGGCGGCGGTGCGGGCGGCGCCGGAGGCGGCCTGGGCGATCCGGGTGGCCGGGCGCGAGCGCAGGTAGTAGGTGGTCTTCAGACCGACCTTCCAGGCGTACGCGTACATCGAGCTGAGCTTGCCGATGGTCGGGGCGGCCATGAACAGGTTCAGCGACTGGCTCTGGTCGATGTACGGCATGCGGGCCGCGGCCAGGTCGATCAGCGCGCGCTGCGGGAGCTCCCAGGCGGTGCGGTACAGCGAGCGGACCCCGGCGGGCAGCCAGCCGAGCTCCTGGACCGAGCCGTTGGCGTCGCGCAGCGCGTCCCGGGTCTGCTGGTCCCAGACGCCCAGCTCCTTGAGCTCGCGCACCAGGTACGGGTTGACCTGGAGGAACTCGCCGGAGAGGGTCTCGCGCTTGAACAGGTTGGACACCTGCGGCTCGATGCACTCGTACACGCCGGCGATCGAGGCGATCGTCGCGGTCGGGGCGATCGCCAGGAGCAGCGAGTTGCGCAGGCCGGTGGAGGCGACGCGGGTGCGCAGGGCCTCCCAGCGGTCGGCCCACTCGGGCGCGGCGCTCGGGAAGTGGTCGATGTGCAGCTCGCCGCGGGCGGCGCGGGTCTCCGCGTACGCCTCGTGGCGGCCGAGCTGCTCGGCCAGGTCGGCGGAGCGCTCGTACGCGGTGAGCATGATGCGCTCGGCGATCAGCGTGGAGAGCTGCTTGGCCTCGGCGGAGTCGAAGTCCAGGCGGAGCCGGAAGAAGACGTCCTGCAGGCCCATCACGCCGAGGCCGACCGGGCGCCAGCGGGAGTTGGAGGCGCCGGCCTCGGGGGTCGGGTAGAAGTTGATGTCCACCACGCGGTCGAGGAACGTCACGGCGGTGCGGACGGTCGCGTCCAGACGCTCCCAGTCCATCGCGTTCAGCAGGTCGGCGGCGGTGGCACCGGCGGCGACGTGGGCGCCGAGGTTGACCGAGCCGAGGTTGCAGACGGCGGTCTCGGAGTCGTCCGTGACCTCCAGGATCTCGGTGCAGAGGTTGGAGGAGTGGACGGTGCGGCCGGGCAGCGCGGTCTGGTTGGCGGCGCGGTTGGACGCGTCCTTGAAGGTCATCCAGCCGTTGCCGGTCTGCGCGAGGGTGCGCATCATCCGGGAGTACAGGGTCTGCGCGGGGATGGTGCGGACGGCCTTGCCGGCCAGCTCGGCCTTGAGGTAGGCCTCGTCGAAGTCGGCGCCCCACAGGTCGACCAGCTCGGGGACGTCGGCCGGGGAGAACAGCGACCAGTCGGCGTTGGCGTTGACCCGGCGCATGAACTCGTCGGGGATCCAGTGCGCGAGGTTGAGGTTGTGGGTGCGGCGCGCCTCCTCACCGGTGTTGTCGCGGAGCTCCAGGAACTCCTCGATGTCCGCGTGCCAGGTCTCCAGGTAGACGCAGGCCGCGCCCTTGCGACGGCCGCCCTGGTTGACGGCGGCGACCGAGGAGTCGAGGGTGCGCAGGAACGGGACGATGCCGTTCGACTTGCCGTTGGTGCCCCGGATCAGCGAGCCGCGCGAGCGGATCCGCGAGTAGGAGAGGCCGATGCCGCCGGCGTGCTTGGAGAGGCGGGCGATCTGGGCGTACCGCGAGTAGATCGAGTCCAGGTTGTCCAGCGGCGAGTCCAGCAGGTAGCAGCTGGACATCTGCGGGTGCCGGGTGCCGGAGTTGAAGAGGGTCGGCGAGGAGGTCAGGTACTCCAGCCGGCTCATCAGGCGGTACAGCTCGGCCACCTCGCGCACCGACTGCTCGTTGTCGCCGACCGCCAGGCCACAGGCGACGCGGAGCAGGAAGTGCTGAGGGGTCTCGACGACCTTGCGGGTGATCGGGTGACGCAGCAGGTAGCGGGACTGCACGGTGCGCAGGCCGAAGTACTCGAAGCGGTCGTCGCCGGCCGGGTCGACCAGGGCGTTCAGCGCCTCGGTGTGCTTGGCGACGAACGCGGCGGTGGTGTCGCCGATCAGGCCCTCGGCGTGGCCGACGGTGATCGAGGTGGAGAAGGAGACCACGCCCTGGGTCGCCGCCTCGTCGACGATCTCCAGCGCGAGCAGCCGGGCCGCCAGCTTCGAGTACTGCGGGTCCTCGGCGATCATCGACGCGGCGGCGTCGATGGCCAGGCCGCGCAGCTCGGCGAAGTCCGAGCCGGCGTTGCGGCCGCGCAGCGCGGCGGCGGCGACGTGACCCGGGTCCACCTGGGGGAGGTCGACGCTGCGGTCGGTCAGCACGCGGAGGAGCGCGCCGCCGGGGTCGGAGACCGTACGGTCGGCGGGGGCGGAGCTGGAACCCTGGGCGGGCAGGGTGACTGAGGCAGCGGTGGTCAAGGCGCTCTCTCCTGGCGGCGATCGGCGTCGGTAGATCGGGGGGCCGGGCCGTTCGGGGCAGGGGAGGACGGCGCGGGCGCCCGTGGCGTCGCGCGGCGTGTCGTCCCCGGCCCGCCCGCGAGGCCCGGAAGGTGGTGCTCGTGCTGGGGCCTCTGCGGGGAGGCGCTCGCACACCGTCGGCAGGTACTCGGACTCGCGGGCTCCCATGGGGAGACGGCCGCTCACCGCTGCGGGGCAGTCCCGGACTCGCACCGGGTTCCCCTGCGTCGACAGCAGGGTCGAGCATACATCTAGTGGTGCTCTCTCGATGCGACACCACATGTTGTGCAGCGCGGCGTGTTGGCGCGATGACCGCTGGTACCGGGGCGGGAGCCGGGAAGGGGCGCGGGCCGGGGTTCCGGACGCCCCGGGGCTTGTCAGGATTCGGAAACGGAATGGTGACCGGGGCGGTCGCCGGTCAGGGCCATGCCCTACGATCTCGCCTCATGAGCGACGGAACGGGCGTGCCCGGGGAGTGGTCTGGACAGCCCGCTTCGCCGGGGGAGCAGCCGGCCCCTCCCGCCGGTGCGGGGGGCGCACAGAACCAGCAGCCGGGTGGACCCGGACCGGTGCCGCCGGGGCAGCAGCCCTCCGGCGGCCAGGCCGTGCCGCCGGCACCGGGCGGCTTCGGACCGCCTCCGGCGTCGTACGGACCGCCCGCGCCGCCGCCGGCCCGGCCGCCGGCGCCCGCGGCGCCGCAGCCGCCGCAGTCGATCCAGGTGCCGCCGCCCGTTCAGCCGCCTGTTCAGCCGCCCGCGCCGCAGCCTCCGGTGCAGCCCCAGCCGGCGCCGCAGCCCCAGCCGCCGATGCCGGTGCCCTCGCACCACTGGCAGCATCCGCCGCAGCCGCAGCCGCAGCCGCAGCACCTGCCGCCGCCGCAGCAGCCGCAGCAGACCGAGCCGGACTGGGCCGCGCTCGCCGACCGCAACGCGGCCGAGCACCGGCGCAAGACCCGGTTGAAGATCATCGGTGCGGCCGTCGCCGTCCTGATCATCGGCGGCGCCGTCGCCGGCGGCCTGCTCCTGCTGGGCAAGGACGGCGACGAGAAGCCGATCGCCGGGCCCACGTCGACCGCGACCGGGGCCACCCAGCAGCCGGCGCCGTCTCCGACCGGTTCCGCCAAGCCGACCCCGACGTCCACCCCGACGCCGACCCCCACTCCGAGCGCGACCCCCGACGACCCGTCGAAGCCGCTCTGGGACGCCTCCACCGACCCGGCCCCGCAGGACGCGGCGGCGCTCTTCTCGGCGCTCACCGTGACCGTCAACGGCGCCACCTGGAACCGGACCGTCGTCTCGCTCGACTCGCCCTGCTGGGACGGCAACTCCACGGTCGGCGGTCTCGGCCGGGCGCTCGGCGACCAGGGCTGCCGCCAGGTCCTCCGGGCCACCTACGTCTCCGGCGACAGCGCGGTGACGCTCGGCGTCGCCGTCTTCGACCACAAGATCCAGGCCGAGACGGCCCTGAAGAACTACGTCGGCCACCTCAAGGGCGCCGCCGCCCCGGGGGCGCCGGTCTTCTGCGCCACTCCGGGCTGCACCAACACCAAGAGCATCCTTGGACGCTACGCCTACTTCACCGTCGAGGGTTCCGCCAAGGGCGGCAACACCGCGGACGCCGCCGCGACCGCGGCCGCCACGGGCTTCGGCGAGCACGTGAAGAACCAGCTGCTCCAGCGGGCCAAGACGCCCGCGGCCCCGCCGGCGGCCCCGGCGGGCTGACCGCCCGCCGCCGGCCCGGCCGGCCGTCCCCCGCGTGCCCGCTCGCCGGGACGCGGGGGAGTGTGGCAGGCTCGCGGGCTGTCAGTCGTACGCGTGTCCGGTCGTGGCGGCCCGGGCGTCGCCGCCGGGCCCCCCGGCCGACCCCGGTCTCCGGAGGAGTGCCCCGTGGCCCTGCCCCGCCCGTTGCACGGCAAGCCGGCCGCCCTGGCCGTGTCCGCCGCCGTGCTCGCCACCGGCGCGCTGGTGCTCGGCGGCCGGGACGACCGCTCCGCCCCGCCGCCGCCCGGCCCCGCCGGGCCGACCGGACGCAGCGAACTCACCCTCAACGGCGCCGGCCGCGCCCTGCCCCCCGAGGTCGGCCGCGACCTGCTGGCCCGTGATCCGCAGGCCTCGCCGAACGCCCGGGCCGTCCAGCAACTGCTCGCCGACCTGGAGGCCACGGCCCGGTCCGGCCGCTCCGGCGGCACGGTGATCGGCCAGCACATCGAGGGGCACAACGAGCGCTACAACCCCGAGTACGGCGACTACCGGGGCACCAAGCCGGTCGGCTACTACTACAAGAAGGCCGCCGACATCACCGGCAAGCTGCCCGGCTTCGTCGAGACCGACCTCGGCCCCGGTTACGGCCAGAGCGGCTGGGGCGTCGGCAACCCGCGCTCCTACTCCGAAGGGCGCTGGCCCGCCTGCGCGGTCGGCTGGCAGTACACCGACGACGCGGTGGACCTGATGGCCGCCGTCTGGTCCGGCCACCCGCGTGCGGCGGACGGTACGTACGGCGCGGCCGGCGTCCAGAAGAACTGCGACGGCACCGCCACCGAGCTGCCGGACAACGGCGGCGCCCCGGCCGGCCTGGTCGGCATGTCCTTCCACCAGCCGTACCCGGGTTCGGACGTCAAGTCCTTCGACCGGGTGCTCTGCTCGTCCTCGCCCGCGGCCGGCGACCCGGGCTGGTTCGGCCGGGTCGTGGACAGCACCGGCGGCACCCCCGAGTACCGGGCGCTGCTGACCGACCTGTCCTTCCTCGCCGACCACCTGGAGTACCTCGCCGCCCACGACGTGCCGGTGCTGCTGCGCCCGTACCACGAGATGAACGCGGCCGACTGCGCCCGCGGCTTCTGGTGGTCCGGCCAGAAGCCGGCCGACTACCAGGCGCTCTGGCGGATCACCTACCACTACCTGGTGGAGACCCGGGGCCTGCACAACCTGCTGTTCGCCTGGACGCCGGTCTCCTGGGACGGCGCCCCGGGCGTCGACCCGTGGAACTACTACCCGGGTGCGCAGTACGTGGACCTGGTCGGGGTGGACGACTACAGCGGCAGCCCGGCGCGCCCGATCGGCACCGGCGAGGTGTGGACCAAGCGCTACTACGACGGCCTGGCCGGGTACGGCAAGCCGCGGATCCTGGCCGAGTCCTTCGCCGTCCCGGTCAACTCCCGCCAGTCGGACACCCTGCGGCGCACCCCGTGGACGATCTGGACGGTCTGGGGGCAGTCGCTGACGGCGGACAACCTGACCCCGGACCAGCCGCGCAACTCCAACGCCGACGTCAAGGCCACCTACGACGACGCCCTGGCGCTCACCGGCGGTTCGGCGGCGTTCGGGGCGAACGTGGACTGGAGCGGCCTGCACGTGCGGTGATACCGGTCGGCGGCGGCCGGGGCCCGGGTGCCGGGGCCGGTGCCGGTGCCGGGGAGGCGGACGGCGGTGCGCCGGGCCGGGCCACCGGCTGCGGTCGCGGCCTTCGATAACAAGTCGGCGGCCCCGGGCCGCCCGGAATTCCGGGCCGCCGACCCGTGTGGCATCCTGTGGCCCGGAATCGAGCGGGCTGATGCCGGGGGACACCCGGCGGGCGGGGGTACGGGAGATGACACAGGTGCGTCCGGACCGCCCGGCCGGTGGCATCGCCGTGGCCTGGGGAGCCGTCCTGCTCGGCTGGGCGGCGTACAACTGCTTCTGGCAGGCCGGTGTCGCCACCTTCGTCAAGGGCATCTTCTACTACGGCAGCGACGCCGTGACCGCCGAGACCGGCAGCCTCAACTACGGCCTGCTGTACCTGGTCTCGGGCGTCCTGTTGCTGCGCGGGCACGGCTGGGCGCGCGGGGTGGCGGTCGGTGTGGCGCTGGTCGAGGGCTACAACCGGGTGCGCAGCCTGACGGGTGCGCTGCTGGACGAGCCGCAGCGCCGCTGGTTCACCGGGACGACCGAGGGCTGGCTGAAGCTGGTGACCTTCGGGCTCGGCGTGCTGGTGACGGCGGTGCTGGTCCTGCTGCTGGTCCGCTCGCTGCGGCGGCCGGAGACCGGCCGGGAGCCGGCGCCCGGCCCGTGGGCGGCGCAGTCGCCGTTCCCCGGGCAGACGTTCCCGGGGCAGCCGCCGTTCGGCGGGCCGGTCCAGCAGCACGCCCAGCATGCCCAGCCGCATGCCCAGCAGGCGCCGGCCGCCTGGGCACCGCAGGCCCAGCCCTACCCCCAGCCCCAGCCGCAGGCGCAGCCCCAGCCGCAGGCGCACCCCCAGCCCTACCCGCACGAGCAGCCGACCCAGACCGGCTGGCCCCAGCCCCAGCCCCAGCCCCAGCCCCAGCCGTACGCGTCCGGTCCGGCGGCCCCTCAGCAGCCCTGGCCGGCCCCGCCGGTGGCGCCCGGACCGGTCACGCCGGGCCCGATGGCGCCCGGTCAGGTCCGGCCTCCCCAGGACACCCCGCCCTACCCGGGGTAGCCTGCTGGATGCTCCGGCCGTTGGGCCGGACGGATGAACGCTCAGCCGAAGACGACGAGGAACCCCTTTCACCATGACCTCAGCAACACCGGTGCGGACGGTCCTGACCACGTCCCGCGAGGCGGCCAGGCTCGCCGACCGGCAGATGTCGTGGAAGCCCCGGGTCGTCCCCTTCTACCTCTCGTTCCTGGTCATCTTCGGCTTCTCGACCTGGGCCTACGTGCCCAACCCGACCCCGCTCGGCTGGGTGATCACGATCCTCTGGGGCATGCCGGTGTTCGGCGTGCTGATCGGGTTCCAGGGCGTGCTGATGGTGCGCCGCCGGATCCGCAAGGCCGGGCGGATGACCCCGCCGGTGCCGGTCGACGACGACTACCTGATCGTGCTGGTACCGACCATCGGCCGGCACGACACCTACCCGGCGCTGGAGCGCTCGGTCCTCTCGTACGTCGAACACCTGCCGGTCTACTTCCCGTGGATGCGGGTGGACATCCTCACCGAGGAGGGCTGCGCGGCCGGCGAGAAGATCGACGACCTGGCCGCCCGGCACCCGCTGATCCGGGTGGTGACCGTCCCGAAGGCGTACGAGACGCCGAACGGCACCAAGTTCAAGGCCCGCGCCAACCACTACTCGCACGAACTGCGGATCGACGAGGGCGAGGCCGAGGACGACGTCTGGGTGCTGCACATGGACGACGACACCGGTGTCGGGCCGGACACCGCCGCCGCGGTGGCCCAGTTCATCAACCGGCAGCGCCGGGCCGGGGACGACGCCAAGCACATGGCGCAGGGCATCCTGACGTACCCCCGCGAGAACGCCGTCTCCACCTTCACCTGGCTCGCCGACGCGATCCGCCCGGCCGACGACATCGCCCGGTTCCGCGCGATGACCGGCACCGGCACCCCCATCGCCGGCGTGCACGGCGAGCTGCTGCTGGTGCGGTCCTCGGTCGAGGCCACCATCGGCTGGGACTTCGGCCCGAAGACCATCGTCGAGGACGCCCAGATGGCGCTCAACTTCTGCCTGCGCTACCCGGGCCGCAGCGACTGGTTCAACGGCCGCTGCTACGGGGCGTCGCCGGCCGGGGTCAAGGACTTCCTCAAGCAGCGCGAGCGCTGGGCCTGGGGCCTGGTGGCGCTCTGCTTCAACAAGTCCATCCCGCTGCGGTTCCGGCTGTTCATCGGGATGGGCATGGTCAGCTGGGTGCTCGGCCCGCTGCAGCACGTCGGTCTGGTGCTGCTGGTCGCGTGGTTCACCGGGACGATGAACACCTCGCCGGTGACCCAGTCGGTGGTGCTGGTCTGGTCGATCAACTTCGCCTACGTGATCTGGACGTACTGGGAGGGCCTGCGGCTGAACGTGGTCGCTTCGGCCAACCACCGGCGCAAGTGGTGGGAGCCGATCGTGGTGGTCGCGGCCATCCCGCTCTTCTCCTTCCTGGAGGGCTGGGGCGGTCTGCGGGGGCTGATCAAGTTCCTGCGCCGCGAGGAGAACAAGTTCGTCGTCATCGCCAAGCCGGCCTGACGGATCACACGGGACTGCTGCCAGAGCCATGAAACGTTTCGTCATCTTCATCCTGCCGACCGCCGTGCTCGGCATCACCGTGGGCGTCCCGATCCTGTTCGGGGACCACCCGGTCAAGTTCGACCACCGGCGGCCGACCGAAGTGCACTTCGCCGGCGTCGCGGAGGAGCAGGGCCGCGTCTGGGGCTTCGGGAAGGACACGCCGCAGGAGCCAGTGGACACCGGCCCCAAGGTGGTCCGGCCGTGGACCGAGGGCAGCCCCGAGTGGGGCGTCCAGGTGTACTGGCTGGACGACCCGAACGACCCGGAGAACTTCGTCCGGGGCAAGGTCGACCGCATCGTCGACTACGTGGTCGGGCTCAACGCCAACGCGCTCTCGGTGACGTTCCCGTACTACACGGTGGGTGCCAGGGCCAACGCGGTCGCGGCCCGGCCGACCACGCCCGGCCCGGACCGGCTGGCCCTGCTGCTGGACGCCGCGCACCGCGCGGGCCTGCGCACCACCGTCCGGCCGCTCCTGGACGAGGAGGCGCTCAAGTACACCACCACCGGGAACTGGCGCGGCAACATCGCCCCGGCCGACCGGGACGCCTGGTTCGCCAGCTACGCCGCCTTCCTGACGCCGTACCTGAAGACCGCCCAGGACCACGGCGCGGCCGAGTTCACCATCGGCACCGAGTTCAACTCGCTGGAGAGCGACCCGCACTGGGCCGGGCTGGTGGAGCAGGCGCGGAAGACCTTCCGCGGCGAGCTGGCCTACGACGCCAACTGGGACAACTGGTCCAAGGGCGCGATCCCGGTGCCGGTGGAGCAGACCGGCGTCGACGCCTACTTCCCGGCCAAGTCGGCGGGGGACGACGCCTCCGCGGCGGACCTGGTGGCCAGCTGGAACACCTGGCTGGACAAGCGCGGCAAGGGCGTGCAGCCGACCACCAAGCTGACCGAGGTCGGCATCCCGGCGCAGAAGGGCGCGTACAAGACGCCCGGTGACTTCTACACCAGGCGCGAGCTGAACGAGCCCGTGCAGGCGACCTGGTTCACCGCGGTCTGCCAGGTCGCCCGGGAGCGGAAGCTCGCCGGGGTGTACTTCTGGTCGCTGTACTTCGGCATCGACCCGACCCTGCCGACCACCGAGGACACCCCGCGGATGGACTTCGCCGGCCGGCCGGCCTCGGAGAAGGCGATCCGGGACTGCTTCGCGCAGACGTACGAGGTGCCCGCGGCCCCCGAGGGCCATGGCACCGCCGCCGCGAGTGCGCCCGCCGCCCCGGGCACGACGGCGAGCCCGGCCCCGGGTGCCACCACGCCGGCCCCGAGCAGTCCTGCCCCGAGCGGATCGGCCCCGGGCAGCCCGCAGGCCACGCGCAAGCCCTAGCAGGACCCGGCTAGGGCTGGGGCTAGGGCTGGGGCTTGGCGGACGGGCTCGTGCTCGTCGACGGCTTCCCGGCCGCCGGCGGCTGGGTCGTCCCGGTCGCCCGGCCCGTCGGCGTGCTCTGGCCGGTGGGCGTGGGCTGGCCGGTGGCGGCCGGCGACGCCGTCTGGGCGGGTGCCTGGGCGGGTGCCGGGGCCGGAGTGCCCGGTTGTCCCCCCGGGGTGGCCTGCGGCGTCGCGGGCGGGGGCCCGTCGGCCCGCACCCCGGCGAGCGCGTCCGAGATCTGCTGCTCCAGCCACGGCGTGACCACCCGCATGCCGGCCGGCGTCAGGTGCACGCCGTCGGTGGCGGGGGAGACCAGGTGGCCGTCGCGGTCCTTCCAGAGGCAGGTGCCGTCCGGGCAGTAGAAGGCGTTCAGGTCGAGCAGTTGGACGGTGCCGGCGGAGCCCCGTACGAACTCGGCGACCTGCTGGTTGTAGCAGGTGCCCCAGGTCTTGTTGATCGCGCCGTTCTCGACCCGCTCGTTCATCAGCAGCACCTTGGCGTCGCCCGCGCGCTGCCGGATCAGGCCGACCGCCTCGGCGAGCTGGGTGCCGTACCGGGTGCGGTAGTACTCGTCGCACGGGTTGAGCCAGGTGCCGTCCAGGTACTGCTCGGCGGCGTCCCAGCCGAGGTGCAGCACGACCGCCTGCGCCCCGGTCCGGCCCAGGTCCCGCTCCCAGCGCCCGGTGCGGTCGCGGCACTCGTCGGTGGTGTCGAACTCCTCCTTCGAGGTGCCGCGCACCCTCTCCGCGCCGAACACGCCGCAGCCGCTGATCCCGCCGTCGACCACCCGGAAGCGGTCGCCGTGCCGGTACAGGCCGGTGGCGAGGTCCTGCGAGAAGGAGTCGCCCAGCGCGAGCACCAGCGGCCGGCCCGCCGAGCCGGAGCGCATGTCGTACGAGACCCAGGCCGGCAGGTACCAGGCGCCGACGGTGGCGACCGCGGTGGTGGCGGCGAGGATCGGGACGGTCGGGAAGGGCCGCCAGCGCATGACCCGCACCCGCTCGGTCGCGGTGTGCAGCAGCCAGGCCAGCACCCAGGAGAGCGGTGCGCCGATCGCCAGCAGCATCGGCGGCGAGATGTCGTCGACGAACCGCTGGAGCATCCAGTAGACCGGCAGGTGCAGCAGGTAGAGGCTGTACGAGATGGTGCCGGTGAGCCGCAGCGGCGGCAGCGAGAGCAGCCGGACCAGCGGGCCGCGGTCGTGGCAGAGCGAGGCGACCAGGACGGCCGAGAGCGCGGCCACCGCGGCCAGGCCGCCCTGGTAGAGCCACGGCTGCTTGTAGTCGTGGACGGTGAGGCTGGCCGCGACCAGCCCGCCGAGCGTGGCGGTGCCCAGCAGGGTGAGCAGCGCGGTGCCGGCCGGTCCGGAGGCGGCCCGGAAGCGTCGCTGGGTGCGCGGGCCGGCCCCGGCGCCGTCCGCGGCCTTGCGCCGCAGCCGCAGGTAGACCACGAAGGCGGCGGCGGCCCCGGCGGCGAAGCCGACCGCGCGGGTCTCGGTGCCCAGGTAGAGGCGGTCGGCGTTGGAGCCGTTCCACATCAGCGGGGCGACGGCGGCGGAGAGGACGAACAGCACGCCGGTGGCGATCCCGGTCGCGGTGAGCGAGCGGCGGCAGACCGCGTGGATGAGCAGCAGCAGCAGCGGCCAGACCACGTAGAACTGCTCGGTGATGCTGAGCGACCACATGGCGGCCAGCGGGTCGATCCCCGCGTAGTGCTGCCAGTAGGCGTCCCCGCGCTCCAGCTGGGCCCAGTTGGCCACCTGGGCGAGGGCGGCCAGGGCCTGGGGGCGCAGCTCCTTGACGTCCTTGAGCGGGCTGACCAGGGCGGAGAGCGCGACCACCAGGAAGACGGTGGCCAGCAGGCCGGGCAGCAGCCGCTTGGCACGGCGGCGGTAGAAGACGCCGAGCGCGATCCGGTCGGTGCGGTCCAGCTCGCGGATGAGCACCAGGGTGACCAGGAAGCCGGAGAGGACGAAGAACGCGTCCACGCCGAACAGGCCGTTCTGGAACCAGTTGGTGTGGTAGAGCAGCACGGAGGCGATGGCGAGGCCGCGCAGGCCGTCGACCGACGCGAAGCGCACGGACGGGGGGAGGGGGCGGGGCGGCTCCGGAGGGGGCGCCGGTACCGCGTACCGGCTGCCGCGCGGGGCCGGGATACCCCGGGCCTCGCGCATGTCCTGGAGCGTGGGTCCGCTCGCCGCCGAGGGCGCGCCGAGGCTGGGCCCGTCGTGCATGGGTTGTTCTCCCCCGATCGATGGGCTGCCGCGAGGTGTCTCGATCAGAGGTTTATATCAAAAGACCCCGGTTGATCGTCGGCCGGCCACCCGGAACCGGGGCCGGACCGGGCGTCAGAACGCCAGGCTGTACACCATCAGATCCACGCCAGGGTGCGGCGACCAGTCGCGGTCCGGGGACCGGCGGAAGCCGACCCGCCGGTAGATGCGGTGGGCGGTGGTCATCTCCGGGCGGGTGGAGAAGGCCATCCCGGCCAGGCCGAGCTCGCGGCTGCGGGTGAGCGCCGCGCGGACCAGGGTCTCGCCGACGCCCCGCCCGCGGGCGGCCGCCGAGGTGGCGAGCATCCGGATCTCGCCCTCCTCGGGGGTCGCGATGTCGGCCCACTCGGTGCCGCCGACCGCGAAGGTCACGCAGCCGAGCACCCGTCCTTCGGCCGCGTCGACCGCGACGAGGAGTTCGGCCTCCCGGGCCCGGCGGGCGGCGTCGCGCAGGAGGTGGACGTAGTCGCTCTCGGGCGAGGTGTGCCCGTCACCGACGAAGGCCTCGACGGTGATGCGGCCGGCGTCCTCGAAGTCCTCGGCGCGGGCCGGGCGGATGGCGATGTCCATCCGGTCAGTGTGCCGGAACCGCTGCCGGCGCCGGTCGCCGGGTCGGCCGTGGACGGACCGACGCGGTCGCCGGTGGTGTCGGCGGTTCCGGTGGCAGTGAGGGGAGCGGAGGGGGCGGTGGCGGTGGCGGGGTCGGCGGACGGGCGGAGGGAGGCGGCGGGCATGGTGCCGTAGAGCCGGTCGGGCAGGGCGGGGTCGACGGGGTAGCCGCCCGGGCGGTGCCAGTTGTCGCGTCCGGCGGCGTCCTGCTGCGCCACCTCGCGTCCGATCAGGGCGCCGAGCAGGCCGATTCCGCCGACGGCCCCGACCAGGGCGAGTGCGCTGGCGATGGTGTCGGAATCCATGACTCCACTCTGCTCGCGTCGCCGGACGCCTACGAGTGGCAGGAATGCCTTAATGCATCGAAAAACTGCCAGCGGTCGTCCTATCCTGGGGGCATGCTCAAGAACGTGGTCGCGGTGGTCCTCGAAGAGCTCCACCCCTTCGAGCTCGGTGTCGCCTGCGAGGTGTTCGGCCTGGACCGCAGCGCGGACGGCCTGCCCGGGTACGACTTCGCGATCGCGGGCGCCCGCCCCGGCCTGCACCGGACGCACGCCGGCTTCTCCGTCGACGTCCCGCACGGCCCCGAGCGCCTCGCCGAGGCCGACCTGGTCGTGGTCACCGCGACCGGCGTCCGCCCCGCGTACCCGGCTCCGCTGGTGGACGCGGTCCGGGCGGCCGTCGAGGGCGGCGCCCGGGTGCTCTCCATCTGCAGCGGAGCCTTCGTGCTCGGCGCCGCCGGCCTGCTCGACGGCCGCCGCTCCACCACGCACTGGCGGCACACGGCGGAGCTGGCCTCGCGCTTCCCGCTGACCACGGTCGAGCCGGACGTCCTGTACGTGGACGACGACCCGGTGATCACCTCGGCCGGGACGGCGGCCGGCATCGACGCCTGCCTCCACCTGGTGCGCCGGATGCAGGGCGCCGAGGTGGCCCGCGGGATCGCCCGGCGGATGGTGGTGGCCCCGCACCGGGAGGGCGGCCAGGCGCAGTTCGTGAACCGGCCGATGCCGGAGCACGACGGGGACTCGCTCGCGCCGCTGCTCGACTGGATGCGTCACCACCTGGACCGGGAGTCGACCGTCGAGCAGCTGGCCGCCCGGGTCCACATGTCGCCGCGCACGTTCGCCCGCCGCTTCCAGCAGGAGACCGGCACCACCCCGCACCGCTGGCTGACCGGGCAGCGGCTGCTGCTCGCACAGCGGCTGCTGGAGTCGACCACGGAGCCGGTGGACGCGATCGCCGCCCGCTGCGGCTTCGGCAACGCGGCCACCCTGCGGCACCACTTCGGCCGCCGGCTGGGGACCACCCCGCTGGCGTACCGCCGCTGCTTCGCCGAGCCCGAGACGTCCGCCGTCCGGGCCACCGGGCCGTCCGTGCCGGCCGCCCGCGCGGGCGGCCCCGTACCCGGCCGTCCCGTACCCGGCCGTCCCGTACCCGGCCGTCCCGCGCCGGCCTGAGCGGCCCGGGCGCCCCGCCGGCCGGTGCCGCTCGGGCCGGCGCCGCTCAGGCCCGGGCCGCGGGGGTCACTCCCCGTCGCCCAGGTGCCCCGTGTCGTTCCAGTGCCCGGGCCGCAGCCGGTCGCCCTCCGCCCGCCAGAGGCTGGTGGAGCAGTTCCGCACCGGCTCCAGCGCGGTCAGCTGCGCCTCGGTGAGCCGGTCCAGCGCGTACCTCAGCATCAGCACGGTGCAGTCGTGGGCGACCAGCAGGACGGGCCGGCCGGCCTCCTCGGCGCAGATGTCGCGCAGCACGCTGCGCACCCGCAGCGCCACGTCCGCCCAGGACTCCCCGCCGGGCGGGCGGTAGTACAGCTCGCCCATCTTGCGCCGCCGGGCCGCCTCCTCGGGGTGCTTGGCCTCGATGGCGGCCTTGGGCAGCATCTCCAGGATGCCGAGTTCGCGGTCGCGCAGCCGCTCGTCGTAGCGGACGGCGAGGGAGACCGGGACGGCGCCGAGCCCGGCGGCCTGGGCGAGCGCGATCCGGGCGGTCTCGGCGGTGCGCACGTACGGCGAGCACCAGACGCTGCGCGGGCGGTCGGCGCTGGGCAGGCCGGCCCACCAGCGGCCGAGGGCGTGGGCCTGCTGCTGGCCGTGGAGGGAGAGCGGGATGTCCGCGTCCCGGCAGCTGATCGGCACGCTGAGCGCGCCGACGGCCTCGGCGAGCTGGAACTCGACGTTGGCGGTGGACTCGCCGTGGCGGGTGGCGATCAGGACGGACGGCAGGCCGGTGGCCGTCGCGCCGGGTGGGTGGGTGGTGGTGGAGAGGTGTTGACCGTTGAGCGTGGTGCCGAGTTCTGCCATCGCCGCTGCTCCCCGTGGGTCGGTCAGTTGCCGGCCGGTTCCGGTCCGGTCTGGTGGTGCCCTGTTGGTGCCCTGTCCGTGCGGCTGTTCATACATATGATCGCGCCGCCTCTCCAGTGTTGACGGAGGAGACGGCGCGATCACAGGGCGCGCACGGGGTGCGTCAGTGCGCCGTCACGGGCTCCGGCGCGTTCCTCGGCTCCTCGTCGCCGCTCTCGGCGCCGTAGTCGGCCGGCCGGGTCTCGTCCGGGCTCTCCGGGGCCTTGGCGGCCCGCAGCGCCAGGGTGAGCGCGACCGAGACCAGCAGGTTGAGCACGAAGGCGGTGAGCCCGATGTAGCCGATCTCGCCGATGCCGGGGATCTCGGCCGAGTTGCCGCCGAAGTGCTTGGTGGCCGGGCTGGCGATGCTGTACGCCTTCCAGGTGCCGTAGACCATGCCGGCCGCCCAGCCCGCCAGTAGCGCCCAGTGGTGGAACCAGCGGGTGAACAGGCCGCCGACGATCGCGACGAAGGTCTGCAGGATCCAGAGGCCGCCGAGCAGCTGCAGGTTGATCGCGGCCTGCTTGTCCATGCCGAGCACGAACACCAGCGCGCCGACCTTCACCAGCAGCGAGACGAACTTGGCCACCCGGGTCTCGTCGGCGGGAGTGGCGTCGGGCTTCAGGTACTCCTTGTAGACGTTGCGGGTGAAGAGGTTGGCCGCCGCGATCGACATGATGGCGGCCGGCACGAGCGCGCCGATCCCGATCGCCGCGAAGGCGACGCCGGTGAACCAGTCCGGGAACATGTTCTCGAACAGCTGCGGCACCGACAGCTGGGTGTTGAATGTCTTGTCGCCCTTGCCGACCCCGGCCGCGATCGCCATGAACCCCAGCAGCGCGAGCAGCCCCAGCATCAGCGAGTAGGCGGGCATGATCGCCATGTTCCGGCGGACGGTGTTGCGGGACTTGGAGGCCAGCACGCCGGTCACCGAGTGCGGGTACATGAACAGCGCCATCGCGGAGCCGAGCGCCAGCGTCGCGTACGTCCACTGCTTGTTCTCCGGCACGGTGAGCGAGCCGGTCGCCTTCGGCGCGGCGAACTTCTCGCCCGCCACGTCGAAGATGTGACCGAAGCCGCCGAGCCGGATCGGGATGTAGATCACCGCGACGATGATCACGACGTAGATCAGGGCGTCCTTGACGAAGGCGATCAGCGCGGGGGCCCGCAGCCCGGAGGAGTAGGTGTACGCGGCCAGCACGCCGAAGGCGATGAACAGCGGCAGGTCCTTGACGAACCAGTTGGCGTTCTCGCCGCCGCCCACGCCCAGGACGTCCAGCACCGCCTGGATGCCGACCAGCTGGAGGGCGATGTACGGCATGGTGGCGAGGATGCCGGTGAGCGCGACCACCAGCGAGAGCGGCTTGGAGCCGTACCGCCCGCGGACGAAGTCGGCCGGCGTGACGTACCCGTGGACCCGGGAGACCGACCAGAGCCGGGGCAGGAAGAGGAAGACCAGCGGGTAGGCGACGATCGTGTACGGCACGGCGAAGAAGCCCGCCGCGCCGGTCGCGTAGACGGCGGCCGGGACGGCGACGAAGGTGTACGCGGTGTAGAGGTCGCCGCCGAGCAGGAACCAGGTGACCCAGGTCCCGAAGCTGCGCCCGCCGAGGCCCCACTCGTCGAGGTGGAGCGCGTTGTCGGCGCGGCGCCACCGGGAGGCGAGGAAGCCCATCACGGTGACCAGCGCGAAGAAGAGGACGAAGACCGCCAGCGCGGGCACGTTGACCCCGTTCATCGGGCGCCACCCGCCTTCCGGTCGGCCCGGCGGGCCTTCTCGTCCCGGTTGATCAGCAGGTAGGCCGCGACCGTGAAGACGGCCGAGACCGGGACCCAGAGCAACTGGTACCAGTAGAAGAAGGGGACTCCGCCGGCTTCGGGGTCGAGCTTGTCGTACGAGCCCACCCAGAGCATCGCGACGATCGGCACCAGCAGGGCGAGCGCGGCCAGCACCCGCTCGGGGGTGACCGCCGGGAGGTCCGGGGGGCCTTCTGGCTCGGGCATGACAGGTTGGTCGGTATCGAGGTCTGACGACATGGTTCGGCTCCGCTTCGGAGGGTTTCACCTCGTCGGCGCCGCAACCCCGAGGAGTCGCACACCCCCCGCGGGTCCGCCGAGCAGCACCAGTGGTGATCGACAGTCAGTACGGATGCGGAATCTAGAGCATGGAGTGACCCGTGTCACTGGGTTCGCGCAACTTCCCGCCATCCGGGCGATGTGCGCGCCACCCCGGTGGTGCGCACGCCGGGTGGGTGCCCCGCACGCCTGGTCAGTGGAACGCGCGCCGGTAGGCGGACGGGCGCGGAGGAGGGGTACGCGCGCCGGGCAAACGGAACGGGCACCGGCGTGTGCGGGGAGTGCACGCCGATGCCCGGAAGCACGGAGGAGGGGTGCGGCTACTCGGGCAGCTCCGGCCGCTTGAGGCGGGTGATGAACTTGTAGCGGTCACCGCGGTAGATCGAGCGGACCCACTCCACCGGGTTGCCCTCGGCGTCGAAGGAGTGCCGGGCGAGCTGGAGCATCGGCAGGCCGAGGTCGGAGCCGAGCAGTCCGGCCTCGCGCGGGTCGGCGAGGGTGGTCTCGATGGTCTCCTCGGCCTCGGCCACGGTGACGCCGTACACCTCGCGCAGGGCCGTGTACAGCGAGTTGTGCTTGGCCAGGTTGCGGCGCAGGGCGGGGAAGCGCTTGGCGGAGAGGTGGGCGACCTCGATGGCCATCGGGTCGCCGTTGGCCAGCCGGAGGCGCTCGATCCGCAGCACCCGGCCGCCGGGCTTGATGTCCAGCAGCGGGGCCAGCCGGTCGTCGGCGGTGATGTAGCCGATCTCGATCAGCCGGGAGGTGGGCTCCAGGCCCTGGGCGCGCATGTCCTCGGTGTAGGAGGTGAGCTGGAGGGCCTGCGCCACCTTGGGCTTGGCGACGAAGGTGCCCTTGCCCTGGATGCGCTCCAGCCGGCCCTCGACGACCAGCTCCTGGAGGGCCTGCCGGACGGTGGTGCGGGAGGTGTCGAACTGAGCCGCCAGTGCCCGTTCGGGCGGAACCGGGGTCCCCGCGGGCTGGGTCTCGGTGAGCTGCAGCAGGTGGCGCTTGAGGCCGTAGTACTTGGGCACCCGGGCCGTCGGGTCTGCGCCGCCCTGCGTCGGTAGGTTCTTCACCTGGGGGTCGTTGACCTGGGCCGTGCTGCCCCCGTCGCTGCTCATCGGACCTGTCTCCCGCTTCTCGCGGGGCTTTTGGGGGCCCCGCCGCATCATTAACAACTCACATCGTTGCATGTATGGCTACGGAACGAATACCTCATCACGCGATGAACGATGTGCGGTGTCGGCTTGATAACGGGTGGTCCTGATCGGTCGAACAGCCGTTGACAGGCCCATTGGTCTAGGCCAAGCTCCAGGCATCTGGTCTACACCACTAGGCCGGTCACTATGAATCCCCCCACCCGTTCGCTGGGGTCCGCGGCACCTTTCCTCCCGCATTGTGTGGGTCCGCCGCAGCCACCCGACGGGGGTAACCCAGGCATCCCTCAGGAGGATGGCGTGAAGCGTCAGCTCATTGCGGCAGTCGGCGTCGCGGCCATGGTTGTTGGTCTCGCGGCTTGTGGCTCGGACGCGAAGAAGGACGACACCAAGACCGGTTCGTCCACCGCGGCCGATGGCAAGAAGGACTACAGCGGCAAGACGCTCAAGGTCTGGCTGATGAGTGGCTCGGCCCCCAAGGGCTGGGAGGACTCGGTGAAGACCGAGTTCGAGTCCAAGTACGCGGGCTCCAAGGTCGAGTTCCAGGTCCAGGAGTGGACCGGCATCGGCCCCAAGGTCACCGCCGCGCTCTCCGAGGGCTCCGTCGACGTCCTGGAGGTCGGCAACACCCAGACCGCCGGGTACGCCGCCACCGGTGGCCTGCTGGACATCACCAAGGACAAGGCCGCCATCGGCGGTGCCGACTGGGCCGCCAACCAGAGCGAGTCGGCGATCCTGGACGGCAAGCAGTACGCCGCCCCGTGGTACGTCACCAACCGCGTCGTCGCGTACAACAAGGACCTCTGGGCCAAGGCCGGTCTGACCGCCACCCCGAAGACCCTGGACGAGTTCTACGCCGCGCTGGACAAGCTCAAGGCCACCCCCGGTGTCGCCGACCCGCTGTACATGCCGGGCCAGGAGTGGTACGTCTACTTCGGTCTGCTCACCACCGAGGGTGGCAAGCTGGCGAAGAAGGACGGCGACAAGTGGGTCGGCGGCCTGTCGTCCCCCGAGGCGCAGAAGGCCTTCGAGACCTACAAGACCATCCAGGGCAAGTCGGTCACCGGCGCCAAGGACAAGGACGAGGCCAAGCCGCAGCAGAAGGACGTCTTCGGCAAGGGCGACGTCGGCTCGATCATCGGCCTCGGCTGGGAGCTCCCGGACGAGAAGGCCATCCCGAAGGACAAGATCGGCTTCTTCCCGCTCCCGGGCAAGACCGCCGACAAGCCCTCCGGCGTGTTCCTCGGCGGCTCGAACCTGGCCATCGCCCAGGCGAGCAAGAACTCCGAGATGGCCAAGGACTTCCTGGCCGTCGCCCTGAACGACAAGAACGAGGGCCTGGTCGCCGCGGCGGGTCTCATCCCGAACAAGAAGGCGCTCAACGACAAGGTCGTCGGTGACTTCGCCACCGCCGCCAAGGACGCGGCCGTCGTGGGTGGCATCACCCCGACCACGCCGAACTGGGCGGCCGTCGAGAACGAGCCGAACCCGATCAAGGAGTTCCTGACCAACGCTCTGACCGGTGACTACGCGGCGGCGGCCAAGAAGGCCGACGACGAGATCGCCAAGCGTCTGAACGCCAAGCAGTAACAGTCGAGCGGCGTCGCTCACCGACTCCCGGCGGGGAGCCGGTGGGCGACGCCTGTCCGTCGTGGTCAGGTTGTCAGGAAGAGAGAACGATGGCTGTGCATTCGGAGCGGGTGCAGACACAGTCCCCGGCATCGGGGAAGGCTGCTGTGGCCACTACTGAGACGAGCGCCCACCGCGGTGGCGGCGCCGGCACCCCGAAGAAGAGCGCCAGACCGGCGGACGGTCCGAGCTTCGGCTCCCGGTTCGCGCCGTACCTGCTGCTCCTGCCCGCCACCGTGGCCACCCTGGCCCTGCTCGGCTGGCCCCTGCTGAAGACCGTCCTGGTCTCGTTCCAGAACCTGAACGCGCGCCAGCTCGTCCAGCACCTGACCGAGTGGAACGGCTTCGAGAACTACACCGAGCAGCTCAGCGACCCCGAGTTCTGGTCGGTCGCGGGCCGGAGCGTCGCCTTCACCGCGCTCAACGTCTTCCTGATCATGGTGGGCGGTTCGCTGGTCGGTCTGCTGCTCAACCGGCTCGGCAAGAAGATGCGGCTGCTGCTGTCGATCGGTCTGCTGCTCGCCTGGGCGATGCCGGTGGTCGCCGCGACCACCGTCTACACCTGGCTGTTCGAGACCCGGTTCGGTGTCGTGAACTGGTTCCTGGACACCCTGGGCTGGCACTCGATGGCCACCTTCAACTGGACCGGCAGCCAGTACTCGACGTTCTTCGTGATCCTCCTGCTGCTCGTCTGGGGCTCGATCCCGTTCGTCGCGTTCAACATGTACGCGGCCCTGACGACCATCCCCAAGGAGCTCTACGAGGCTGCCCGGATGGACGGCGCCGGCGCGGTCAAGATCTTCACCTCGGTGGTCTTCCCGAACCTCAAGCCGTTCTTCCTCGCCACGACCTTCCTCGAGGTCATCTGGATCTTCAAGGCCTTCACGCAGATCTACGCGATCAAGGCCGGCGGTCCCGACGGGCTCACCCGGACCCTGCCGATCCACGCCTTCCTGGAGGGCACCGGCCGCCAGCACTACGGCACCGGTTCCGCGATCGCGGTCCTCACCATCCTGATGCTGGGTGCGCTCATGGCGTACTACTTCCGCATCATTCTGAAGCAGGAGGACGAGCTGTGAGGCGCTCGCTCATCGGACGCACCTGGCCGAACGTGATCGCGGTCGTCCTCTTCGTCTTCTTCGTGTTCCCCGTCTACTGGATGATCGTCACGGCGTTCAAGCCGGACAAGGACATCGTCAGCAAGACGCCGGTGTTCCTGCCGCTCAACGCGACCTTCGACCACTTCAAGACCGCCATCGACGCGCCGAAGTTCTGGACGTACACCGCCAACAGCTTCATCGTCACGATCCTCGCGGTGCTGCTCTCGCTGGTGATCGCCACCCTGGCGGCCTTCGCCATCGCCCGGATGAAGTTCCGCGGCCGCAAGGGCTTCGTGCTGGTCGTCATGGCGGCCCAGATGGCGCCCTGGGAGGTCATGACCATCGCGGTCTACCTGATCTCCCGCGACAACGAGATGCTGAACAGCCTCGTCCCGCTCACCGCCTTCTACATGATGATGGTGCTGCCCTTCACCATCTTCACGCTCCGCGGATTCATCGCGGCGGTGCCGAAGGAACTGGAGGAGTCGGCCATGGTGGACGGCTGCACCCGGACCCAGGCCTTCGTGAAGGTGATCTTCCCGCTGCTGGCGCCGGGCCTGATGTCCACCTCGCTGTTCGGCTTCATCACGGCCTGGAACGAGTTCCCCCTGGTCCTGATCCTCAACAAGACCGAGGGCCAGACGCTGCCGCTGTGGCTGTCCTCCTTCCAGACCAACTTCGGCACCGACTGGGGCGCCACCATGGCCGCCTCGACGCTGTTCGCCCTGCCGGTGCTGATCCTGTTCGTCTTCCTGCAGCGCAAGGCGGTCGGTGGCCTCACCGACGGCGCCGTGAAGGGCTGATCCCGCCATGAGCATCCTCGTACCCACCCTCCCGGCCTCCGACCAGCTGCACCGCGACGCGCTGACCGTCCTCCAGCCCGGCTTCGTCGGCACCGAGCCACCGGAGTGGCTGCGCCGCCACCTGGCGGCCGGTCTGGGCTCGGTCGCGCTGTTCGACCGCAACGTGGCCGACCTCGACCAGCTCGCCGCCCTCACCGGGGCGCTGCGGGCCGAGAACCCCGACCTGCTGATCGCCATCGACGAGGAGAGCGGCGACGTCACCCGGCTGGAGGCGGGCTCCGGCTCGTCCTGGCCCGGCAACCTCGCGCTCGGCGCGATCGACGACCCGGCGCTGACCAGGGACGTCGCCCGCGAGCTGGGCCGGGCCCTGGCCGCCGCCGGCGTCAACTACAACTGGGCGCCCACCGCGGACGTCAACTCCAACCCGCGCAACCCGGTGATCGGCGTCCGCTCGTTCGGCGCCGACCCGGAGCTGTGCGCCCGGCACACCGCCGCCTGGGTGGAGGGCCTGCAGTC
This sequence comes from Kitasatospora sp. NPDC058406, assembly GCF_042722765.1. Taxonomy (NCBI): domain Bacteria; kingdom Bacillati; phylum Actinomycetota; class Actinomycetes; order Kitasatosporales; family Streptomycetaceae; genus Kitasatospora; species Kitasatospora sp. NPDC058406. The sequence goes on along the minus strand of NZ_JBHXKE010000128.1, from coordinate 2,855 downwards.
GGCCGGTGTCGCGGCCTGCTCCAAGCACTTCCCGGGGCACGGCGACACCGCGGTCGACTCGCACCACGGCCTGCCGGTCATCGACGTCGACCTGGACGTGCTGCGCGCCCGCGACCTGATCCCGTTCCAGGCCGCGATCGCCGCCGGGACCAAGGCCGTGATGACGGCCCACATCATGATCCCGGCGCTCGACCCGAAGCTGCCCGCCACGCTCAGCCCGCTGGTGCTGCGCGACCTGCTGCGCGCGGCCCCGGAGGACGGCGGCCTCGGCTACCAGGGCCTGATCGTCAGCGACGCCATCGAGATGGGTGCCATCGCCGACACCTTCGGCATGGGCGACGGCACCGTGCTCGCCCTGGCGGCCGGCGCGGACGCGATCTGCGTGGGCGGCGGCCTGGCCGACGAGGCGACCGTGCTGATGCTGCGCGACGCCATCGTGGCGGGCGTGCAGTCCGGCAAGCTCGCCGAGGAGCGGCTCGCGGACGCGGCCGCCCGGGTGCGGGCGCTCGGCAGCTGGGGCCGGATCGCGGCCCAGGGCGAGCGGCCGGAGGCGGACCTGGCGGTCGGCCTGCGGGCGGCCCGCCGGGCGCTGCGCGTGGTCCGCGCGCCGGGCCGGGAGGTCCTGCCGGTGACCGAGCGCCCGTACGTGGCCTCGTTCTCCGCCGAGCCGAACATCGCGGTCGGCGACGTCACCCCGTGGGGCGTGGCCGGCATGCTGGCCGACCGCTTCCCCGGCACCCGGACCCGCGAGGTCGGCCCGGAGACCGCCGAGCCGGCGGTGCTGGACACGGTGGTGGCGGAGGTGCTGGCCGGCGCCGAGGGCCGCCGCCTGGTGCTGGTGGTCCGGGACGTCCACCGGCACGAGTGGATGTCCGCCGCGCTGGCCCGCCTGGTGGCGGCCCGCCCGGACGCCGCGGTGGTCGAGATGGGCCTGCCGCAGTCCGAGCCGGTCGGTGCGCTGCACATCGCCACCCACGGTGCCGCCCGGGTCTGCGGGCTGGCGGCCGTGGAGGTGCTCACCGGGCAGCCGGGGGCGGTCGGCTGAGACCGTCCGATCTCCGGCCGGGGAGTCCCGGCCGGGCCGTGACACAGGGTGCCGGGAGGCACGCGCCCAGCGGGCCCGTCATGCGCATGTCGCATGGCGGGCCCGCTGCCGTTTCCCCCCGTTGACCTGCGATGTCGCAACCTGACAGTGTTCCCTCAAATCCTCCTTAAGGCACCCTTAAGTTCTACTTAGGGTAACGGTGGGGCCACTGATCGCCACGCGGTACAACAGGTCTGCAACGGCCCTGGCTGCCAGGCCATTTGGCGTTGACACCGTCAGTGGTCTAGGCCAGGCTCCAGTTCATCCGGTTCGAATTTCAATTTCACCGGATGTGGTATAGGCCCACCCCTAAGCTCTTCGCCGCCCCTCCCCGGACACCGTCCCGGCGGGCGCCACCACGCTGCCGGCGGGCACAGGCTCTAACACCCTCGGAGGATGGCGTGAAGATGCGTCGGCTCATGGCTACGGCCGGAATCATGGCGCTCGCGGTCGGACTGACGGCTTGTTCGTCGGGCGGCTCCGCGTCAAGCGACGCCAAGAACGCCTCGACGGACCCGAAGACCGCAACCGGCTCCGTCACCGTCTGGCTGATGGACGACGCCCAGAAGAGCTGGCCGGACCTCGTCCAGCGGGTGAACGACGACTTCGCCGCCAAGTACCCCAACGTCACCCTGAAGCTCGCCTACCAGGGTTGGGCCGACAAGGTGACGAAGCTGGACAAGGCGCTCGCCGACGGCACCGCCCCGGACGTCGTGGAGCTCGGCAACACCGAGACCATGAAGTACGTGCTGTCCGGCGCGCTGGCCCCGGTGGAGCGGAACACGTTCGACAACTCCGACTCCTGGATCAAGGCGCTCGCCAACACCTGCACCTACCAGGACAAGCTCTGGTGCGTGCCGTACTACGCGGGCGCCCGGGTCGCCATCTACAACTCGGCCGCCTTCCAGCAGGCCACCGGCAACGCCGAGTTCCCGAAGACCGAGGAAGAGCTGCGCACGGCGCTGGACAAGGTCGCCGACAAGAACAAGGCCGACCGCACCTACTCGTCGCTCTACCTGCCGGGCCCGTACTGGTACGCCGCGATGAGCTACGTCTCCGCGTACGGCGGCGCCATCGCCCGGTTCGACAGCGCGGGCAACTGGCACGGCACCCTGAGCGACCCCAAGTCCCAGCAGGGCATCACCCACTTCGTCGACCTGGTGCGCAAGTACAACAAGGGCGACCTCGCGGTGAACGAGCAGAACCAGTTCGAGTCGATGGCCCGCGGCCACGCGGCGGCGTTCTACGGCAACGGCTTCGAGTCCGCCAGCGTCACCGCGCCGGTCACCGGCGACCCGAGCCTGAAGGACGCCGTCAAGGTGGCCACCATGCCCGGCCCGGGCGGCAAGCCGCTGCCGACCTTCATCGGCGGCTCGGCCCTCGCCGTCACGTCCAAGTCGCCCTCGGCGGCGCTGGCCGCCGACTGGGTCCGGATGTTCACCAGCACCAAGTCCCAGCAGGCGCTCGCCGACAAGGACATCCTGCCGAACAACCTCACCCAGCTGAACCCGCTGAAGAACAAGCCGGCCACCGCCGCCGCGGCCAACGCCGTGCCGGACGCCTGGTTCACCCCGCTGGCCCCCGGCTGGGGCGCGGTGGAGAAGCAGAAGATCCTGCCGGACATGCTGACCGCGATCCTCAAGGGCAAGTCGGTGGACCAGGCCGCCAAGGAGGCCGACGCCGCGATCGACCAGCTGATCAACAAGGCGGGCTGACCGGACGGGCGGGCTGACCGGACGGGTCGGCCGATCGACAGGGCCGGCCGGTCGAC
>NZ_JBHXKE010000127.1:0-26513 GCF_042722765.1 Kitasatospora sp. NPDC058406 | reverse complement strand
CTGCCCGACCGTGGGCCACCCCCCCCCGCTGCGGGGGGGGTTGAGGGACGGCTCCGTCCGACCGGTCCCGTGGCCCGCCCGGGGGGGGGTGTCGGCCCGGCCGTCCACCGTCACGGTGCGCGGGCGGCAACTGGCGGTGGACGGCTGGACCGGGCCCTGGCCGGCCGTCGAGTACTGGTGGGATCCGGCGCGCGCCCGCCGCCGGGCGCGCTTCCAGGTCACGGTGGCGGGCGGCCTCGCGCTGCTGCTGACGGTGGAGGGGGGCGTCTGGCTCGTGGAGGCCGGCTACGACTGACACCGGGGCGCTTCGGCGGCCCGGCGCGAACGACCGAGGGGGGTCAGGAAAACGAGAGACCGAAGGCGTCACCCCCGATGGGATTCACGAGTCACCCCACCCTCCCCTGGAGCGAGCTGCGCCGCCGCCTGACCGGCGGCCGGCCCGGCCCGGCGGGTGGCGACGTCGTCCCGCTGCGCCGCGATCCTGAAACCGCCGGACCTGCCGGACCTGCCGGGTCTGCCGGGTCTGCCGGTGCCACCGGCCCGGCCTCTGCCCCCGCCCCTGCCCCCGCCTGGGCCGAACTGCACGTCCACTCCGCCTTCAGCTTCCTCGACGGCGCCAGCGACCCCGAGGCACTGGTCGCCGAGGCCGCCCGGCTGGGCGTCGAGGCGCTCGCGCTCACCGATCACGACGGCCTCTACGGAGCGGTCAGACTCGCCGCGGCGGCCCGTGAGGCGGGCGTGGCCACCGTCTTCGGCGCGGAACTGACGATCGGTCACGAGAGGGGGCGGGTCGAACACCTCCTCGTCCTGGCGCGCGACCCGGAGGGCTACCGCCGCCTGTCCGCCGCCATCGGGGCGGCCCAACTCGCGGGCGGGGCCAAGGGGAAGCCGGCCTACGACTTCGCGGCTCTCGCGGACGCGCACGACGGCCACTGGGCGGTGCTCACCGGCTGCCGCCTCGGCCGCGTCCCCGCCGCCCTCGCGAGCACCCCCGCGTCCCCGGCCGCACCCGCCGGTCCCGGCACCGGCGGCGGTCCTGTCCCCGTCCCCACCCTCCTTCCCGGCCCCGCCCTCCTCCCCGGCCCCGGCTCCGACGCCGGCGGGGCCGAGCGTCAACTCCGCTCGCTCGCCGAGGCGTTCGGTCGCGACAACGTCCACGTCGAACTGATCGACCAGTGGCTGCCCGGCGACGACCTGCGCAACGACGCCCTCGCGGCCCTGGCCGCCCGGCTGGGCCTGACCACCGTCGCCTCCACCAACGCCCACCACGCCGGCCCCGCCCAGGGCCGTCTCGCCCAGAGCCTCGCCGCGCTGCACGACCGCCGTACGCTCCCGGAGGCGGCGGGCTGGACGCAGGCCGCCGGCACCGCGCACCTGCGCTCCGGCCGCGAGATGGCCGCCAGACTGGCCCGCTTCCCCGGCGTGCGGGAGGCGACCGTGGACCTGGCCCGTGCCTGCGCCTTCGACTTCGCCAAGCTGGATCCGGAACTGCCCGGCTACCCCGTCCCGTCCGGCCACACCGAGATCAGCCATCTGCGCGCGCTGGTCGCCGAGGGCGGCCCGGCCCGCTTCGGGCCGGGCAACGGCCCGGCCCGCCGTCAGCTCGCCCGCGAGCTGGACGTCATCGAGGATCTCGACCTGGCCGGGTACTTCCTGATCGTCCACGACATCGTCGACTTCTGCCGCCGGGAGGGGATCTGGTGCCAGGGGCGCGGTTCGGCGGCCAACTCGGCGGTCTGCTTCGCGCTCGGGATCACCGCCGTCGATCCGGTCCACTACCGGTTGCTCTTCGAGCGCTTCCTCTCCACCGCCCGCGACGGGCCGCCCGACATCGACCTGGACATCGAGAACCGCCGCCGCGAGGAGGTCATCCAGTACGTCTACCGCCGGTACGGGCGCGAGCACGCCGCCCAGGTCGCCAACGTGATCACCTACCGGCCCCGGCTGGCACTGCGCGACGCCGCCCGGGTGCTCGGCTACCCGCAGGGGCAGGTGGACGCGTTCAGCCGGCAGGCCGACTTCCGCTCCCCGCCCGGCGCGGACGCCGTGGTGCCCGCCGACGTGCTCTCCCTCGCCGGACAACTCCACGGTCTGCCGCGCCACCTGGGCATCCACTCGGGCGGCATGGTGCTCACCCGGGAGCCGATCGCGGAGATCTGCCCGACCGAGTGGGCCCGGATGCCGGGGCGGTCCGTGCTGCAGTGGGACAAGGAGTCGGTGGCCGGCGCCGGACTCGTGAAGATCGACCTGCTCGGTCTCGGCATGCTCGCGGCCCTGCACGACGCCTGTGACCTGGTCGAGCAGCACCACGGCCGGCGCTACGACCTGGCGACCGTCCCGGACGACGACCCGGGCGTGTACGCGATGCTGCGGCGGGCCGACACGGTGGGTGTCTTCCAGGTCGAGTCGCGCGCCCAGATGGCCACCCTGCCGAGGCTCAAGCCGGACCACTTCTACGACCTGGTGGTGGAGGTCGCGCTGATCCGGCCCGGCCCGATCCAGGGCGGGTCCGTCCACCCGTACCTGCGCCGGCGTGCGGGGGTGGAGCCGGCCGGCTGCCCGCACCCGCTGATGGAGAACGCGCTCGGCAAGACCCTCGGGGTGCCGCTGTTCCAGGAGCAGATGATGCAACTGGCCATCGACTGCGCGGGGTTCACTCCCGCCGAGGCGGACCTCCTCCGTCAGGCGATGGGCGCCAAGCGCTCGCACGAACGCGTGGCCCGGCTGCGCGAGCGGCTGTTGGGCGGGATGGCCGAACGCGGCATCCCGGAGGAGGTCGCCGAGGACGTCTACACCAAGATCGAGGCCTTCTCCAACTACGGCTTCCCGGAGTCGCACGCGATCAGCTTCGCCTACCTCGTGTACGCCAGCGCCTGGCTCAAGTACCACTATCCGGCGGCCTTCACCTGCGCGCTGCTGGCCAACCAGCCGATGGGCTTCTACTCGTCGCTCAGCCTGATCGCGGACGTCCGGCGGCACGGCGTCCGGGTGCGCGGGGTGGACGTCAACGCCAGCGGGTCCCGGCCCACCCTGGAACCGTACCGGGGGCCGACGCCCGCGCCGCCGCTGACCGCGGGCACGCCGCAGCCCGCGATCCGGCTCGGCCTGGACACCGTACGGGGCATCGGCGCCGCGCAGGCCGAGGCGGTCGCGGCCGGGCAGCCGTACACGGACCTGGAGGACTTCGCCCGCCGGACCGGTCTGCCCGCACCGGCCATGGAGGCGCTCGCCTCGGCGGGCGCGTTCGGCTGCTTCGGGTTGAACAGGCGGCAGGCGCTCTGGGCGGCAGGGGCGTTCGCGGGGGTCTCGGCGGATCTCATCCCCGGGACGACGCCCGGCACCGAGGCGCCGCCGCTCCCCGGGATGACCCCGATCGAGGAGACCATCGCCGACCTCTGGGCGACCGGCACCTCCGCGACCAGCCACCCGCTCCAGCACCTGCGCGACCACCTGGAACGCGGCGGCGCGCTCACCGCCGCCCAGCTCCCGGACGTGGTGCCGGGTTCGGCGGTGGTGGTCGGCGGGCTGGTCACCCACCGGCAGCGTCCGCCGACGGCGGGCGGGGTGCTCTTCCTCAGCCTGGAGGACGAGACCGGGCTGATCAACGTCATCTGCAGTCGGCCGGTCTGGGAGTCGCAGCGCCGCGCCGCCCTCGACCGGGCCGGCCTGCTCGTGTACGGGCACGTCGAGCGCGACCGGGGCGCCACCAACCTGATCGCCACCCGGCTCACCCCGCTGCGGATCGGCATCTGAGGCGCCGCGGCCCGGCGGAGGCCCCGGGCCCCCGGACCCGCCGCCTCCGCAGCGGTCCTGACGGGGTTCGGGTGGTTCAGCGGTCCGGACGGTTCGGGCGGCGCAGACGGCCCGGGCGACTCACGCGGCTCGCCAGGCGGCGGCGAACTCCTCGACGCCGGGCCAGCGTTCGGCCGGATCGGCCGCCGTGGCCCGCTCCAGCACGGCGAGTCGGGCCGGGCCCCCGCGCCAGTCCCGTTCCTCGTCGCCGGCGTCGAGCAGGAGCCGCAGGGCACGGCCCAGCGTGAACACCGTGGTGCGGGCGTCGATCACCGAGCCGCGCCGGAACTCCTCCGGCGCCATGAACCGCTTCGAGCCCGGCAGCCGGTCCACGTCGACGGTGAACGGCCCCGGGCGGTACTCGTCCAGGTCGCACAGGTGCAGCCGGTGCCGCGCGAAGTCGTACAGCAGGCAGCCGTCGTAGAAGTCGCAGGCGACGAACCCGGCCCGGGCGACCGCCAGATGCGCGTCCAGGACGGTGTCCAGGGCCTCCGCCACCCGGGGCACCGGCAGGGAACGGAAGCGGGCCGTCGGGCTCGCCGGGTCGGTCCGGGCGGCGGCACCCCGGCCGCCGTCCGTCGTCGGGTGGTACAGCACCTCGCCGTCGCGCCACGGCATCACCACCGCCGGCAGCCCGGCGGCCGTGAAGCGGTGCAGCTGCGGGACGATCGCCTCGTGCCGGACGGCGGCGTGCAGTGCGGCGGCCCGCTCCATCGAGGCCACCGCGCGCTCCGTCACGGCGGCCTTCACGAACCAGCGGGCCCCGCCGGGTTCCACCACCCCGTACGCCACGCAGCCGGAGTCCTGTGCGGTGAAGGAGGCGAACACCGTTCCCACGGAACGGAGATGGGACAGGAGGTCGGGGACCGGCGGCGCGTCGAGCATGGCGCGAGCCTACGCCGCGCACGAACGGAGTGCCTCCCGTTTCATGCCATGATCGGTCCCATGAACTCGACCCAGTCGGCCGCCGCCCGCCGGACACCGATCCCGGCCCGGGCAGGCGTGCTGCTCGGGGCCGTCGTGGCGGTGGCCGGCTGCGGAAGCACCTCGGTGACCGGGGCCGGCGGGGGAGCGCCCGGCCCGGCGCGCACGATCGGCGACGCGCCGTCCTCGGCCGCGCCCACCGCTTCGGCTGCCGCCGCCCCGGCTGCCACCGCCCCGGCGGCGAGCGCCCGGCCGACCGCCTTCCCGCTGGTCACCGCCGATGCCCTTCCCTCCGGTGCCGTGCCCCCCGGGCCGTCGACCCCTGCCCCCGTCTGTTCCCCCGAGGGCGTCTCGCCGGCCGTCGGCGAGGTCGCCGCGGCGATGGGCCTGCGTGTCATGTCGATCCGGCTGACCAACTGCGGGACCCGCCCCTACACCCTCAACGGCCGTCCCGGAATCCGCGTCCTCGACGCCGAACGCGCGCCCCTCGCGGTGACCGTCGGCAGCGGTTCGGCGGGCATCGCGACGCTGGAGAACTTCGACGCAGCCGCGAAGCCGGTCACCCTCCGGCCCGGGGAGACCGCCGAGTTCCAGGTGGCCTGGCGCAACACCGTCACCGCGGGCGACAGGGCGGCCGACCACGGCCGCTTCCTGGACGTCGCCCCGCTGCCGGGCCGCCCCCGTCTCACCGTTCCCGCCGAGCTCGATCTGGGGACCACCGGCAAGCTCGGTGTCTCCCCCTGGACCAAGTCGGCCGAGACCGCCGCGCGGACGCCGGACCGGCGGCCCGGACAGTCGACCCCGTGACCCAGTGACCCCGTGACCCCGTGACCCCGGGGCGGGCCCGGCCGGGTCGCGCCGTCACGCCCCTCAACGACCCTGCGGTGGAGCCGACATGGTGGTGTGCAGATAATCGGGGATGGCTGAACAGTACCTCTCCGCATACGCGGTCGACGCGGACGCCCTCCTCTCCCTGGTCGGATCCCGGGACGAGGACCTCGTCCGGCAGGCCCTCGGAAGGATCGAGGACCTGACGGCGGCCGGTGCCCTGCTGCGGGCCACCGAGCCCGCCGAGGTCCGAACGGCGCTGCGGGAGCTCGTCACCGGGCGTCTCGATCCGGACCGCCCGGCGGGCTACACCTGGCTGCTGGAACTCCTCGGCCCCACGGTCGGGGAGCCGCTCGGTTCGATCGTCCTGCCCGGTCGGGGCTGGGACGAGCTGACGGAGGCCTTCGTCGCCTGGGGGCTGCCGACCCTCGCCGAGCTCTGGGGGCGGCCGTGGGCCTTCCCGCGGGCCGGGGCGGCGCCCGACGATCCGTGGCCCTTCCCCACCTTCGCGGAGCCGGGGGCCCTCGCCGCCGTCCTCGCCGAACTGGCCGGCTTCGACACCGGCCGGATCCACGACGACGTCGAGCTGCTCCCGGGCGGTGACGAGGACGCGATCGAGGAGGTCGAGGCACTGGTCGGAGAGGACCTGCCGGCCTGGGTCGACGGGGCGCTCGGCGCGGGCCGGGGCCTGCTCCTCGTCCGCGACGGCGGCAGGTGACCCGGGCCCCGGTGCCCGGGGACGTCACCGGCGCGGCGCAGTCGTGGGGGGGTGTCTGCGCCGCGCCGGAGTTCTTCTCTCAGCCGTCCGGAGGTCGTTCCCCGGGGCTCAGAAGGCGGGCCGGTCGTTGAGTTCGACGATCCGCAGGTCGACGAGGCGGACGACGTACCAGACGTGCCGGCTCTCGCCCCCGCCCCAGAACTCGGTGAGCCGGACGGAGGCGAAGCCGAGTTCCTCCTTCACCTGCTGGGCGGACCAGTCCGCCGGGACGTTCTGGGCGCGGAACACCGGGTCGGCGTCGTGATCGTGCGCCCAGGCGTCGAGCCGGAAGTCGAGGTGCGGGGTGAGGTAGCGCTCGCGGACGGCGCGCGGGGTCTCGCCGCTCTCCCCGAGGACCGCCCGACGGTACTCCTCGAAGAAGGTGACCACCCGGTGGGCGGCCGGAGTGCCGGCCCGCACCTCCGCGTGCGCGGCGGCGGCCGTGCCCGCGGGCGGCGCGAACGCGGCCTGGGCGGGTGTGGCGGCCAGGCCGCCCACCGCGAGGAGGGCGGCGGCGCCGGCCAGGACGGTACGCATGGTGTTCATCCGAGTCATGGCGGCAGTCCATCATTCGCCAACGAACTCTGGCTATCGCCGAAACGTGTGGTTTAGACCGATTGCGCCGTGATATGACGCATCATCATGTTGTTTACCGGGGTGATGATCCCGCTTTCCGGCCCTCCCCGGGCGGCCCCGCGAAGGCCTGTGCGATCGGCAGCCAGGTCTCCGCCGCGTCGCCGGTGGTCGTCAGCGAGAGGTCGTCGCGGTGCCTGCGCCGGGTGACCAGCAGGCAGAAGTCCAGGGCGGGCCCGTCGACCCGGTCCGCCGCCCCGGCCGGGCCCCACGTCCACACCGTCCCGTCCGGCGCGGTGAGTTCCACCCGCACCGGGGACTCCGGCACCGGCAGCCCGTGCACCGTGAACGCGAACCCCCTGGTCCGGATGCCCAGGTGCGCGATGTGCCGCAGCCGCGCGGTCGGCTCGCGGACGGCGCCGAGCGCGTCCGCGACGTCCTGCCCGTGCGCCCAGGTCTCCATCAGGCGCGCGGTCGCCATCGACGGGGCCTTCATCGGCGGGCCCAGCCACGGCAGGCGCGTGTCGGCCGGCACCGCCGCGAGGGCCTCCGCCAGCCGCCCCCGCCCCGACCGCCAGCGGGCCAGCAGGGCGGCCGGATCCTCGGCGGCTCCGCGGGAGGCGCCGTCCTCGACCGGGTCCGCGCCGGCCGCCAGCAGTTCGCCGAAGATCCGGCCGGACTCGGTGACGAAGCCCTCGGGGTCGCGGGCCGCCCGGTCCGACCAGTCGTCCGTCCAGGCGAGGTGCGCGATCTGGTGCGCGATCGTCCACCCCCGGGCGGGGGTGTCCGCGGCCCACTGTTCCGGCTCCAGTCCGGCGACCAGCCCGTCCAGCACCTCGCTCTCGGCCCGCAGGTCGGCCAGCAGTCCGGTCAGCACGGCCGACCCCCCGGGAGTGTTCGGTTCCGTCATGGATCTCCCCTTCGCACCTGTGGCCACCCTGGTAGTGACTCGCCGGTAACCTCGCGCCCGCACCCTACGCCGTGCCGCCCGGACTCGCCCGGAACTCCACGGAACACGCACGCCGAAGGCGCGTCCCGACCCCTCCTCAACGCCCGGACCCCGTGTGAGAATCACGCATGACCGCCACGACCGCCGTCACCGGAGCCCCCGACGACCTCGCCGCACGGGCCGCCGAGCTCGTGCGGGACGCCGTGCTCGGCGACCTCGCCCGCCGGGTGGTGGCCGACTGCGGCGCCGACGTCGGCCTGGTCGGCGTGCCGGAACCGGGTGCGCCCGGCCGGGGAGCCCGCGGGCGCGGTCCCGCGGGCATGGTGCTGCGGCACTGGGCCGGCACCAGGGCCGACCTGTTGCACGGCCTCGCCGTCCCCGCCGGGACCGGCCTCGGCGGCCGGGCGCTGGCCGAGCGCGCCCCCAGCTGGGTGCCCGACTACCGGGCCGCCACCACCATCTCGCACCACTACGACGCCGCCGTCATCGCCGAGGACCTGTACGCGATGCTCACCGTCCCGCTGCTGCACGGCGGTGCCGTGCACGGCGTGGTGTACGCGTCGCTGCGTGCGGTCGTCCCGTTCGGGGACGTCCGGATCGCCGCCGTCGGCAGGCTGGCCGAGGCGGCCACCAGGGCGCTGGCCGGGGCCGCCGCCTGGAGCGGCCCCCCGACCCGGAAGGCGACCGGGGCGGCGGCCCCCGCGACGCCGTTGACCCGGCGCGAGCACGAGGTGCTCCGCTGGGTGGCGACCGGCCGGACCAACCCGGAGATCGCCGCCCAGCTCGGCCTCACCTGCAACACGGTGACCGGCTACCTGAAGAGCGCCATGCACAAGCTGGGTGTCCGCAACCGCACCGAACTCGCCCTTGCGGCGCGCGAGTCGGGCCTCCTGGACGCGAGCTAGTTGACCTTCCGGTCCCGCCCCGCCCAGTACGGCTCGCGGAGCCGGAACTTCTGCAGCTTGCCGGTGGTCGTGCGCGGCAGCGTGTCCCGGATCTCCACCGAGGTGGGTGACTTGTACCCGGCCAGGCGCTCCTTGCAGTGCGCGATGAGCTCCGCCTCGTCGGCCTCGGCGCCCGGCTTGAGCACCACCAGCGCCTTGACCGTCTCGCCCCACCTGGCGTCCGGGACGCCGATCACCGCGGCCTCGCCCACCGCGGGGTGGTCGTAGAGGCAGTCCTCCACCTCGATCGAGGAGACGTTCTCCCCACCGCTGATGATCACGTCCTTCTTCCGGTCCGAGATGGTCAGGTAGCCGTCGACCAGGGTGCCGCCGTCGCCGGTGTGGAACCAGCCGTCCCGGATCGCCTCGGCGGTGGCCGCCGGCTGCTGCCAGTAGCCGTCCAGCACCACGTTGGAGCGGACCAGGACCTCGCCCTGGTCGTCCACCCGCACCTGGTTGCCGATCGCGGGCGAGCCCGCCTGCACCAGCCTCTCGGCCCGCTCGGCGGCGGGGAGGAGGTCCCACTCGGCGCGGGAGCGGTTCACCGTCACCACCGGCGAGGTCTCGGTCAGACCGTAGATCTGCATGAACTCCCAGCCGAGTTCGGACTCGACCCGCTGCACCACCGAGGTCGGCGGCGGCGCCCCGGCCACGATGATCCGCACCCGGTCCCGGCCGGGGACCGGACCGTCCCAGTCCTCGGCCGCGTCCAGCACCATCTGCACCACCGCCGGCGCGCCGCAGAGGAAGGTCACCCCGTGCCGGTCGATCCGGCGCAGGATCTCGGCGCCGTCCACCTTCCGGAGCACCACGTGCTGCGCGCCCAGCCCGGTGAGGGAGAACGGCAGGCCCCAGCCGTTGGCGTGGAACATCGGCAGGGTGTGCAGGTAGACGTCCCGGTCGCCGGCCCCGAAGTGCAGTCCCATCAGGACGGCGTTCAGCCAGATGTTCCGGTGGGTGAGCTGAACGCCCTTGGGGCGGGCGGTGGTTCCGCTGGTGTAGTTGACGGTGGCGGTGTCGTTCTCGGAGATCGCGTACCGGCGCGGCGCGTTGTCGAAGTCGTACAGCAGGGCGTCGCTGTCCGCACCGATCACGAACTTGTGCTTGGCGACCACCCCGGCCAGCGGGTCGGCCAGTTCAGGGTCCACCAGCAGGACGGAGGCGCCGCTCTGCTCGACGATGTACGACACCTCCTCCGCCTTCAGGCGGAAGTTCACCGGCACCAGTACCCGGCCGTGGCCGCTCACGCCGTACATCGAGGTCAGCAGCCGGGCGGAGTTGTGCGACACGACGGCGACCCGCTCGCCCGGGCCGACCCCGAGCCGGTCCAGTCCGGCGGCCTGTGCCCGGGCCAGCCGGGCGACCTGACGATATGTCAGATCGCCCCACGATTCGGCCGGTTGGAGCGGCTCGTCGACGATGCCGACCCGGTCGCCGTAGACCAGCTCGGCCCGGTCGAGGAAGTCCATCACGGAGAGTGGAATCTGCATGCGCCCACTGTCCTCCGAGCGTCGCGCCCTGCACACCCCCGATCGGGGGTGTCACCCGTACGGGCGCCCGCGCCGAACCGCCGACCCGTCCGGCCCCCGCGCCCGCCGCGTCGCCGTCCGGCATCAGGCCGGTGCGGCCGCCTCGTCGGCCGCGACCGCGGCCACTCCCTGCCCGGGAGACGCGCCCTGTGCGAGGGTTTCGGCCTCCGCGGCCGCGATCGCCGCGACCAGCCGGTCCCGGGCCTCGTGCTGCGCGGCGATGCGGCGTTCCAGCACGGCCAGCCGCTCCCGGGCGATCCGCAGCGCGCCGGCGGACGGCGGGCCGAACGCGTCGCGGTCCAGGCACCCCAGGAACGGCCGGACGTCCTCCAGGGTGAACCCGGCCTCCAGCAGCCCGCGGATGTTGCGGACCCGTACCGCGGCGCCCTCGCCGTACACCCGGTACCCGTTGGGAGCGCGCCCGGACGACAGCAGCCCGGCCTGCTCGTAGTGCCGCAGCGCCCGGGCCGTCGTGCCCGTCACCCGCGCCAGCTCCCCGATCCGCACCCGCCTGCCTCCGTAAGCTCCGCCCGACGCCCGGTTCCATGCCCGGTTCCATGCCCGGTTCCATACCCGGCCCCGTGCCCGCGCCCGGTCCCGCGTCCGATCCTGTCCGGACGCGCTATCCGACGACGGCGCCCCCGTCCACCGGCAAGACTACGCCGGTGACGAACGAGGCCTGTGGTGAGGTGAGTTGCACGACCGCCCAGGCCACCTCGGCCGGCTCCCCGAGCCGGCCCAGCGGGGTCCTCTCCACCTGCCACCGGCGAACGGCCGCCCGCCGCTCCGGGCCGAGCCCCGCGTGGTCGGCGATCGGCGTCTCGATCGCGCCGGGTGCCACCGCCACCACCCGGATGCCGCGCGGCGCCAGCTCCACCGCCCAGCTGCGGGTGATCGTGTCGATCGCGGCCTTGCCCGCCGCGTACACCGAGTTCGTCGGCCAACCCCGTTGGCCGACGGCGGTGCTGACGTTGACGATCACGCCCCGGCTCTCCGTCAGCGCGGCGAGGGCGGCCTGGCCGAGCAGGACGGGGGCGGTGAGGTTGGTGGCGAGGAGCGCGCCGACGCCCTCCGCGGTGTAGTTGCCGAGCGGGCCGGGCGGGGCGATGCCGGCGTTGTTGACCAGGACGTCCAGTCGCCCGAACCGCTCCAGCGTCTCCCGGACGATCGCCTCCGGCCCGTCCGGCGCCGTGATGTCCACCGCCAGCGGCACGATCCGGCCCGGTGCGCGGCTCGCCGTCTCCGCGAGCGGTTCGGCCCGCCGCCCGACCGCCACCACCCGGACCTCCGGCCCCTGCGCGGCGAACGCCCACGCCGTCTCCTGCCCGATCCCCGTCCCCGCCCCGGTGACCACGACCACCCGGGGGTCCTGCCGCACTGCCTCACGTGTCCGCGTCGTCCCGTTCATGGCGCAACCTTCCGACCCTGCCGCCTGCGTCAAGGTCAAGGGCGGCCGAACCGGAAGGCCGACATCCGGTTGCTGAGCCGGCGGCGAAAACACCCGGGAGGAGGAACGGCGCGCTCCGCACCCCTGCTAGGAAGGGTCACGACACACCGACCCACGGGGGAGTACCGCTGATGAGCGACCACCGCTCCGACAGCCTCGACCGTTCCGACAGCTTCTACGACGCGATCGGCGGCCTGGACGCCCTTCGCCGGCTGAGCAACACCTTCTACCGGGGCGTCCTCGCCGACCCGCTCCTCGCGCCGGTCTTCGCGGACTTCACGCCCACCCACATCGAGCACGTCGCCGTCTGGCTGGCCGAGATCTTCGACGGTCCGGACCGCTTCACCACCGACCTCGGCGGTCACCAGTCCCTGCTCCGCTCCCACCTCGGCCTCGCCATCACCGAGGAACAGCGCACCCGCTGGGTGGAGCTCATGGCCGAGGCCGTCGGGAAGGAACTGCCCGACGACGAACTCCTCCGCCGCCGCGTCCTGGAGTACTTCGACTGGGGCACCAGGATCGCCAAGGACGTCTCCGCCTCCCCGGCCGGCACCGACCTCGGAGACCCGGGTCCCACCCCTCGGTGGGGCTGGGAGGGGCTCCGGTGACGACTGTGCTCGGCGGGCCGGCGGCCGACGGGCTCGTCCTGCGCCCCTTCCGGGCGGAGGACGCCCCGGCCCTGGTCGAGATCTACCGGGACGCGACGCTGCGGCACTTCACCCGGTTCCCGGTGACCGACCTCGACGGGGCCGCCCGCTGGCTCGACGCGCAGGAACGCGGCTGGGCGGAGGGCACCCGGTACAGCTTCGCCGTCCTGGCGGGCGGGGGCGGCGCGGAGGGTTCCGGCGGCCCCGGCGGTCCCGGCGGTTCCGGAGGCCCCGGCGGTCCGGCCGGGACGCTGCTCGCCAACGTGGTGCTCAAGCGCGGCGAGCGCGGCAGCCCCGTCTCCGAGGTGGGCTACTGGACGGCCGCCGCCGCGCGCGGCCGGGGTGTGGCTCCGCGCGCGCTGGAGGCGCTCACCGGCTGGGCGTTCGAGGTGTTCGCGGCGGACGGCCTGGTCCGGTTGGACCTGCTGCACCAGGTGGACAACCCGGCGTCGTGCCGGGTGGCGGAGAAGACCGGCTACCGCTACCGGGCGCTCCTCCCGGCGTTCCCCCCGTTCCCGCTCGACGGCCACCTGCACAGCCGCCGGGCGCCCGGGTCGGCCTCCGATCCCACCGCTCCCGTCGCCGGTCCGGGGAGCGGCCCGGATTAAGTGCTGGACCGGGAGGAAGATCGAGGTCAGAGTGGCCCTCATGGCTTCTCTTGTGCGACATGTGACGATCGATTGTGCCGACGCCTACCGCCTCGCCCAGTTCTGGGCGCAGGTGCTGGACGGCAAGGTCGGCGACGACGACAACCCCGGTGACCCGGAGGCCCTGGTGGTCTCGTCGGGCGTCTCGCTGCTGTTCATCCAGGTGCCCGAGGGCAAGACGGTGAAGAACCGCATCCACCTCGACGTCCAGCCGCAGGACCGTACCCGGGACGAGGAGGTGGAGCGCGTGCTCGCGCTGGGCGCGACGCTGGTCGGCGACCACCGCACGCCCGACGGCAAGGGCTGGGCCACGCTCGCGGACATCGAGGGCAACGAGTTCTGCGTCGAGCGCAGCGCCGCCGAGCGGATCGCGACCGAGTCGGCCACCGCCACCGCCTGACCGTGACACGGCCCGGCCCACGGCCTGATTCCACGGTCTGATTCCACGGCCGGCCGCGCCCGGCGCGGCCTCCGGCCTCCGGGGGCCCGGACCCGGTCTCCGGAGACCCGGGTCAGCCCACCTGGATCGAGCGCTTCGCCAGTCCGTTCCAGAACCCGTCGATGACCGTGCGCTGACTGCCCAGCTCGCCCTCGCCCGCGCCGAGCGTGACGAAGAGCGGCGCGAAGTGCTCGGTCCGCGGGTGGGCGAGCCGTCCGGCCGGGGCCTTCCGCTCGAAGTCGAGCAGTGCGTCGAGGTCCTGCGCCGCCAGGGCGCGCCGGCCCCAGTCGTCGAACTCGGCCATCACCGAGGTGACCCGGCCGTCCTGGCTGAGCGCCCGCAGGTTGTGGGTGAAGAAGCCGCTGCCGACGATCAGGACGCCCTCGTCGCGCAGGGGCGCGAGTCGGCGGCCGATCTCCAGCAGCCGCTGCGGGTCGAGGGTGGGCATCGAGACCTGGAGGACGGGGACGTCCGCCTCGGGGAACATCTCGACCAGCGGCACGTACGCGCCGTGGTCGAGGCCGCGGTCCGGGATGTCCTGCACGGGGGTGCCGGGGGCGCGCAGCAGCTTGCGCACGCGCTCGGCGAGCTCCGGTGCGCCGGGAGCGGCGTACCGGACCCGGTAGTAGTGCTCGGGGAAGCCCCAGAAGTCGTAGACCAGCGGTACGGGCAGGACGGCGCCGAGGGCGAGCGGGGCCTCCTCCCAGTGCGCGGAGACCATCAGG
Source organism: Kitasatospora sp. NPDC058406 (assembly GCF_042722765.1). Taxonomy (NCBI): domain Bacteria; kingdom Bacillati; phylum Actinomycetota; class Actinomycetes; order Kitasatosporales; family Streptomycetaceae; genus Kitasatospora; species Kitasatospora sp. NPDC058406. The sequence goes on along the minus strand of NZ_JBHXKE010000127.1, from coordinate 12,312 downwards.
ATCGCCTTGGGGCGCGGCAGGTCGGCCGACCAGGCGGCCAGCTGGCCGGGCCAGATCGGGTCGTCGGCGAGCGGCGGCGCGCCGTGCGACAGGTAGAGGGCGGGCATGCGCTCGGGGGCCGCGGTGCTCATGACGTCTCTTTCCTCTGCTCCTCGGGCGGGTGGTCGGGCGACCGGCTAGTAGTTCAAATTTGAACTCCGACACTTTAGACCGTACACCGTCGTTCGAATTTGAACAACAGGAGTACGATCCATTCATGCCCTCCACGTCGTCCGCACCCTCCGCGCCCCCCGCGCCCTCCACGCGCCCGCCGAGCGAAACCCGCTGGCTGGACGACGAGGAGATGGCAGCCTGGCGGGGCTTCGTCACCGCGAGCAACCTCCTCAACCGCCGCCTGGAACGCCAGCTCAAGGAGGACTCGGGGCTCTCCCACACCCAGTACGAGATCCTGGTCCACCTCTCCGCGGCGCCGGCCGGCTCGCTGCGGATGACCGAGTTGGCGGACAAACTGGTCACCTCCAAGAGCGGACTGACCTACCAGGTCACCCAGCTGGAGCGGATGGGCCTGGTCGGACGCCGCTCCTGCCCCAGCGACGTGCGCGGGGTCTTCGCCGAACTCACGGAGGAGGGGCACGAGATGCTCCGCGAGGCCGCCCCCGGCCACGTCGCCCTGGTCCGGGAGCTGCTGATCGACGTCCTCAGCCGGGAGCAGCTCACCGTCCTGGCCCAGGGCCTCGGCCAGGTCAGCGCCCGGTTGCGGCTGGACGAGGCGCTCTGAGGGCTCACCGCCCCGCCCGCCCCTCCGCTCCGCCGGAACCTGCTCCGCCGGACTTCGCTCCGCCGGACTCCGCTCCCGCTCCCGCTCCCGCTCCCGCTCCGCCGAACGTGCCCGTCGTCCCGGAGGTGTCCGCCCCGGTAGCCGCAGCCCTCGCCAACAGCAGCTCCCGCTCCCGTGCGTTGCGGGTCAGGCCCGCCGCGCGCGTGAACTCCGCCCGGGCCTCCGCGCCGCGCCCCAGGCGCGCCAGCAGGTCGCCCCGCACGCTCGGCAGCAGGTGGTACCCGGCCAGTGCCGGTTCCGCCATCAGCGCGTCCACCACCTCCAGTGCGGCGGCGGGGCCCTCGGCCATCGACACGGCCACCGCCCGGTTCAGTTCCACCACGGGGGACGGCGTGATCGCCATCAGCCGCGCGTAGAGGGCGGCGATGGTGGCCCAGTCGGTGTCCTCGTACCGCGCGGCCTGCGCGTGGCAGGCGGCGATCGCGGCCTGGACCGCGTACGGCCCGGTGCCGGCCCGGCGGAGGGCGGCGAAGCCGCGCCGGATCAGCAGCCGGTCCCAGCGGGCGCGGTTCTGGTCGGCCAGCAGGACCGGTCGCCCGTCCGGCCCGGTCCGGGCGGCCGTCCGGGAGGCCTGGAGCTCCAGCAGGGCCGCCAGGCCGTGCACCTCGGGCTCCTCGGGCATCAGCCCGGCGAGGACCCGGGCCAGCCGTAGCGCGTCCTCGCAGAGCCCGGGCCGGAGCAGGTCGTCCCCGGCGGTGGCCGCGTAGCCCTCGTTGAAGATCAGGTAGATGACCTCCAGGACGGAGGAGAGCCGCGCCGCCCGCTCCGCCCCGTACGGGACCTCGAACGGGACCCGGGCCTTCGCCAGGCCGCGCTTGGCGCGCACGATCCGCTGGGCGACGGTCGCCTCGGGGGCGAGGAAGGCCCGGGCGATCTCCGGGGTGGTCAGCCCGCCGAGCAGCCGCAGGGTCAGCGCGATCCGGGCCTCCGCCGACAGCACCGGGTGGCAGGCGGTGAAGATCAGCCTCAGCAGGTCGTCGTCGATGTCGTCCGGCCCGGCGGGCTCGGGCGGCGGGACGTCCTCCAGCGTGCGCCCGACCTCGGCGAGCTTGCGCGCGTAGGTCTCCCTGCGGCGGACGAGGTCGATCGCCCGGTGCTTGGCGGCGGCCGTGAGCCAGGCGCCCGGGCGCTCCGGGACCCCCGACTCCGGCCACTGCTCCAACGCGGCGACCAGCGCGTCCTGGGCCAGTTCCTCCGCGATGCCGACGTCGCGGACGATGCGGGCGGCACCGGCGATGATCCGCGCCGACTCGATCCGGAAGACCGTCTCGACCATCGCGGCGACGCCGGCCCCGCCGGCCGTACCCGCCCCGCCGGCCGGGCCGACCGCGTCCGCCGCTTCCGTCGGGTCGGTCGGGCCGGCCGCGCCGGCCCCGCTGCGCTCCGTCACGGTCACCCATCAGAGCAGCCGCACCGGACCGGGGCAAACGCGGCCACGACCCGTCCGATCGTCCGACGATCAGGCCTCCGGAGGCGTGGCGGCCTCGTCGATCTGCCGCAGTTCGGCACCCACCGTCCAGTTCACCGGGTGGGTCTCCAGGAACCGCCTGGTCCACTCCAGCGCCTCGGCCTTGTCCTTGCACTGGAGGAGTGCGTAGCCGCCCACCACCTCCTTGGTCTCGGTGAACGGCCCGTCGGTGTAGCTGAGCTTCCCGCCCTCCCAGAGGATCCGGGTGCCCTCCTCGGTCGGCAGCAGCCCGGCGGTGTCCAGCATCACCCCGGCCTTGGTGATCTCCGCGAACAGCGCCCCCATCCGCTCCTCGAACCCGGGGTCCGGCTCGGCCTGGCCGGGGCCGTCCTGCTCGTCGATGCGGATCAGTGTCATGAAGCGCGGCATGGTGGCTCACTCCTCGTCGATGCGGGCGGGGCGTCTCCCCGCCTCTCACCCCTGCGTCGAACGGGCAGCGGCCGGATCGACACCCACGCCGAGATTCTTCCGAGAGATGTCCGGCCCGGCCACCGGGCTCCGCCGCCTCCCGCACTCGTGATGCCGGGCCCGGTCCGGCGGGGTAGCGTCGCAGACAACACCTCTCCCGGCCCGCCGGCTGCTGCGCCGGACGCCGTCCCGTGGTGCCCGACGACGTCGTCGCGCCGTGTCGGTCCACGCCGCAGCACGTCCCCCGGTGGTGCCGAGCCCGTCTTTCCCCCGGGCCGCGTCCTCCAGGAGCTGATGTGAGCAACGACCCCGCCGAAGCCGCCGCGACGGGCGAAGCCGGCGAACCGCTCGAACCGGGCCCCATCGACTACGTCATCATCCAGTTCCCCGGCAGCCGGCTGACCGGCGAGGGGATGCCCCTGCTGGTCGACCTGGTCGACCGCGGCATCATCCGCATCCTCGACCTGACCTTCGTCAAGAAGGAGGAGGACGGGTCGCTGGTCGGCCTCGAACTCGCGGACGTCGACGGGGACGGCCGGCTCGACCTGACCGTGTTCGAAGGCGCCTCCTCCGGGCTGGTCGACGAGGAGGACGTCGCCGAGGCGGGCGCCCTCCTCGAACCGGGCGACTCCGCCGCCGTCCTCCTCTACGAGAACCTCTGGGCCGCTCCGCTGGCCGCCGCGCTGCGCCGGACGGGTGCCCGGATGATCGCGAGCGGCCGCGTGCCGCTCCAGGACCTCGTGGAGGCGCTGGACGCGCTCGAAGAACTCCGCTGACACACCGCCCGACGTACTGCACCACCTCCGTCCCCACGTCCGAAGGAGGAGACCATGCCCGGATTGCTCCGCGGGGTCGCCCGTACCGCGGTCGTCGCCGGTACGGCCACCGCCGTCTCCAACAGGGTGTCCCGCCGCCAGGCCGGCCGGTGGGCCCAGCAGGAGCCCGCACCGGCTCCCGCTCCCGCGGTCCCACCGCCCGCGGCCCCGCCGGCCGCCGCGTCCTCCATGGAGGAGAAGCTCGACCAGCTCAAGGAACTCGCCACGCTCCGTGACCAGGGCGTCCTCACGGACGAGGAGTTCGCGGCGCAGAAGGCCCGCGTGCTCGGCAGCTGACGCCCCGGGCCCACCTGCGCGGCGGCGAGTCGCTCCTGGTGACGGCGGGTGGGTGCCACGCGGAAAACGGCTCGCCGAACGACCCCTTCCGTGGAAGCATGCGCTCTATGGGGACGATCCTGCACGGCACCCACGTCACGCTCCGCTCCGCAACGGCCGACGACATCCCGGCCCTCGTCGCCGTGCGCCGCACACCCGAGGTCTACGCCCGCTGGCGGGGTGGTGACGACCTCACCGACGCCGTCACCACCGACCTCGCCGAACCGGGCACCGAGACCCTGGTGATCGAGGCGGAGGGGCAGACGGTCGGAGCCGTCCAGTGGTACGCGGAGAACGACGACGAGTACCGCCACGCGGGCATGGACATCTACGTCGACCCGGTCTGCCACGGCCGGGGGTACGGAACGGACGCCGTCCGCACCCTGGCCCGTCACCTCGTCGACCACCACCACTACCACCGGCTGATCATCGACCCCGCGGCCGACAACGCGGCGGCGATCCGCTGCTACGAGAAGGTCGGATTCCGCCCGGTCGGGACGATGCGGCAGTACGAGCGCGGGCCCGACGGGACGTGGCACGACAATCTGCTGATGGACCTGCTGGCCGACGAGCTCGTCCAGTGACTGCCCGCCCCGCCACGACCGTGCGCCGGCGCCGCCGCCGGGACGACGGCGGCCCCTCGCCGCGCCCGCCGCGGCGTTCCCGGCTCCCCTACTCCCCGCTGCGGAGCGGCTCGCCCGTCCGGTGGAGGTGGGCGAAGATCTCCCGGTAGGAGCGGAGCAGACCGGTCTCGTAGTACGGGATGTCCTTCTCCGCGCAGAACTCACGGGTGAGCTGGGCGGCGCGGGCCAGGGCGGGGGTCGGCATGCTGGGGAAGAGGTGGTGCTCGACCTGGTAGTTGAGGCCGCCCATGAGCGCGTCGATGGTGAACCCGCCGCGGACGTTGCGCGAGGTGAGCACCTGACGGCGGAGGAAGTCGAGCTTCATCTCGGGCGTCACCATCAGCATGCCCTTGTGGTTGGGGGCGAAGACGCACCCCAGGTAGATGCCGAGCAGCGCCTGGTGGACGGCGAGGAACGCGAACGCCTTGCCGGCCGGGAGAGCGGTGAAGACGAGTCCGAAGTACGCGGCGAAGTGCAGGACGAGCAGGGTGCCTTCGAGGTACGGGCGCTTCATGATCGGGCTGCGGAGCGCCCGGAAGCTGTTGAAGCTGAGGTTGAGGCCTTCGAGGGTGAGCAGCGGAACGAAGAGGAAGGCCTGCCGCCGGCCGATGAACCGGGCCACCCCGCGGGCCTTGCGGGCCTGCTGCTGGGACCACACCACGATCTCCGGGTTGACGTCCGGATCCCGCTCCTCGTGGTTCGGGTTGGCGTGGTGGCGGGTGTGCTTGTTCATCCACCAGCCGTAGCTCATGCCCATCAGCAGGTTGGCGGCGATGCGCCCGCCGAACTCGCTGTGGAGGCGCTGGTTGAACACCTGGCGGTGGGCGAGGTCGTGCGAGAGCAGTCCGAGCTGGGCGAAGACGACGGACATCACCGCCGCGAGGCCGAGCTGCAGCCAGGTGTCGCCCAGCGCGAAGAGCGCCCACCAGCTGCCGGCGAACGCGGCCAGCACCACGCCGATGCGCACCGTGTAGTAGACGGGACGTCGGTCGAGCAGCCCCTCGGCCGCTATTCGGCGGGTCAGCTGGGCGAAGTCACTGCCGCCGGACTCGGGCCGGGAGGCGTCCCGGTGGACGGCGGGGACTTCGGGCAAGGTCGCGGACTCAGCGCTCATGGCGAGAAGTCTGGTCGGTGGGGGGCCCCGGGAGAACCGGAGTAACCCCCCTCCTCAGGGGGGAGTTAACCCCCCTTCGGGCCCTGGGGTTGTCCTGCTCAAGTACCCTTCGTGAAGGGGGGACGTGGTGGGGGGTCCGTGGCGGTCGCCGTGGGCGGACGAACCGTGGACTGACTAGCCGGGAGCCGGGAGCCTACAGTGCCCGTGAGCAGTGCCCGGTGGCCGCCGTGGCCGCGTGCCGATCTCCTCACCTGGCTGCGGGACGGCCTGGTGGCCGCGCGGCGCGGCCTGGCCGTGGCCCTGCTCTCCCAGCTCGGCGCCGTGCCGCTGCTCGTGCTCTCGGTCGTGTCGCTGGGGCTGCTCCCGCTGGGGGTCGGCTTCATCACCCTGCCGATCGCGCTGTTCGCCGTGCGCGGCCTCGCCGACCTGCACCGGCGGTTCCTCGGCAGTTGGTGCGGCGTGGCCATACCCAGCCCCTACCGGCCACGCGAGGGCGACGAGTTCGAGCTGCTCGACGTGCCGAGCAGCGTGCGCTACTGCCGGCTGCTGCTCACCGACCGGTCGACCTGGCGGGACCTGCTCTGGCTGCTCGTCGACGTCCCGGTCGGCCTGCTCCTCGGCCTCCTGCCCTGCTGGCTGATGATCTACGGCATCCACGGCGTGGTCGCCACCCCGCTGTTCTGGCCGCTGATGGACCCCGGGTACGGGTACGGGCTGATCTGGCCCGTGGACAGCACCACGGCGGCGCTGCTCTCGTTCTTCCAGGGGACGGTCATCCTGCTCCTCGGGTTCTGGAGCGCGGAACGGCTCCTGCGTGCGCACAGCCGGATCACGCGCAGGCTGCTCTCCCCGACCGCCGAGGCGTACCTCTCGCGGCGGGTCGCGGAGCTGACCGAGACGCGGTCGGCGGCGGTGGACGCGCAGGCCGCCGAGCTGCGCCGGATCGAGCGGGACCTGCACGACGGCGCCCAGGCCCGGCTGGTGGCGATCGGGCTCAAGCTCGGTCTGGCGTCCCAGATGTTCCGCAAGGATCCGGACACCGCGTACCGGCTGCTGGCCGATGCCCGTGCGGCCAGCGCCCAGGCGCTCGCCGAGCTGCGGGACCTCGTCCGCGGCATCCACCCGCCGGTTCTCGCCGAGCGCGGTCTCGACGGTGCCGTCCGGGCGCTCGCCCTCGATCTGCCGATCCCGGTCCAGGTCGACATAGACCTGCCGGGGCGGCCGGAACCGCCCGTCGAGTCGGCCGGCTACTTCGCCGTCGCCGAGGTCCTCGCGAACGTGGCCAAGCACAGCGCCGCCGGCTCGGCCTGGATCCGGCTCGGGTACGCCGACGGCCGGCTCCGGCTGGTCGTCGGCGACGACGGCGGCGGGGGTGCGAAGGTCCGCGAGGGCGGTGGACTGGACGGTCTGCGTCGACGGCTCGCGCCCTTCGACGGGACCCTCGACCTGCACAGTCCGGTGGGTGGCCCCACCACGGTGACGATGGAGCTGCCATGCGTGTTGTGATCGCCGAGGACCTGGCGCTGCTGCGGGAGGGCATCACCCAGCTGCTGACGCTCAACGACTTCGAGGTGGTCGCGGCGGTGGACGACGGCCCGAGCCTGCTGACGGCGCTGCTGGAACACCGCCCGGACGTCGCGGTCGTCGACGTCCGGCTCCCGCCGACCTTCACCGACGAGGGGTTGCACGCGGTCACCCGGGCCCGGCGCGAACTCCCCGACCTTCCCGTGCTGGTGCTGTCGCAGCACGTCGAGCACCTCTACGCCCGGGAGCTGCTCACGGACCACCGGGGCGGCATCGGGTACCTGCTCAAGGACCGGGTCTTCGAGGTCAGCGAGTTCGTCGATGCGGTGCGGCGGGTGGCCGCGGGTGGGACCGCGATGGACACCTCGGTCATCTCCCAGTTGCTGCAACGGAACTCGACGAAGGACTCGATGCGGTCGCTCACCACCCGGGAGCGTGAGGTGCTCGCACTGATGGCCGAGGGGCGCAGCAACGCGGCGGTCGCCCGGGAGCTCTGCATCACGGAGAAGTCGGTGAGCAAGCACACCAACAACATCTTCGGAAAGCTGGGCCTCGCGCAGTCGGGCGACGACAACCGGCGGGTCCTCGCCGTCCTCGCCCACCTCAACTTCTGACCTCCGACCACCGCCGGAACCCCTCCGAGCTGCCCTTCCGAGCTGCCCTTCCGAGCTGCCCTTTCGGGCTGACCCGGGGGGCCCGAGGGCAGGCCGGAGGGCCCGGTCGGCGTCGGCCGGTCCGGGGTTGACTGGCGCTCCGGGGCTCCAACACCCTTCCACTAATTCATTAGTGGAAGGGTACTTTGCCCATGCTCCCGTTCCTCTCCCTCCTCCGGTCCCGCCTCCGCCGCCCCGGGTCGTCGGTGTGGTCGTCGGTGCGACTGTCTGCCCGGTCGTCGGCGCCGTGGCCGGCCTGGGCGCCGGCCTGGGCGCTGGCGGGCCTCTTCGCCGTCCTGTACGGCTGCGTCGCCGTCAACCGGCACCGGCGCATGCTCACCCAGGCGTACGACCTGGGGATCTTCGAGCAGGCGGTCCGCGCGTACGCCCACGGTGAGGCGCCGGTGGTCCTGCTCAAGGGGCCCGGCTACCACCTGCTCGGGGACCACTTCCACCCGGTGCTCGTCACGCTGGCCCCGTTCTACCGGGCGTTTCCCGGCGCGGTGACGCTGCTCGTCGCGCAGGCGGTGCTGATGGCGCTGGCGGTCGTGCCGCTCACCTGCTGGGCGTACGAGGTGGGCGGGCGGCGGGTCGCGCTGACCGTCGGGGTGCTGACGGGGGCGTCCTGGGGGATCGTCAACGCGGCCGCCGACGACTTCCACGAGATCGCGTTCGCCGTGCCGCTGCTCGCGTTCGCGGCGACGGCGCTCGGGCGCGGCCGGCCCGTGGCGGCGGCGCTCTGGGCCCTGCCGCTGGTCCTGGTGAAGGAGGACCTCGGGCTGACCGTCGCGGCCTTCGGGGTGCTGATCTTCCGGCGGGCACCGCGCGCGGGCGGCGGTCGGGCGCTGGGGTTCGGCGTGGCGCTCCTCGGGGTCGCCGCCACCGCACTGACCGTGCTGGTGGTGCTGCCGTCGTTCAACCCGGACGGCGGCTTCGACTACTGGCGCCAGCTCGGTTCCGGCGGCGCCACCACGGCGCCGTGGGCGCCGGTCGCCCGCCTCGGGTGGCCGCCGCTGAAGTGGCTGCTGCTGTTCCTGCTCGCCGCGACCGCGGGGTTCCTCGGGCTGCGCTCGCCGCTCGCGCTGCTCTGCGTGCCCACCCTCGCCTGGCGGCTGCTCGCCGACAACCCGCACTACTGGGGGGTGGGCTACCACTACAGCGCGGTGCTGATGCCGCTGGCGGTGGCGGCCCTGGTGGACGCCCTGGGCCGGGCCGGGCTGCCGGGCCGGGCGGATGCGACCGCCCCGGAGGGCGCCCGGGACGGGTCCGGCGCCCCGGGGGCGGCGGAGGTGCCGGGGCCGGTCGAGGCGCCGGGAGGTGCCGCGGACGCCGCGGAGCCCGGCCGGGTCCGCCGCGTCCGCAGCGCCCGGCGGGCCCTGGCGGTCGGTGCGCTGGTCGCCGCCCTGACGTTTCCCGCCTTCCCGCTGCACGAGGTGGTGATGCCCGAGGCCTGGCAGACGTCGCCCCGGCTCGCGCAGGCCCGGGCGATGCTCGCCCGGATACCCGACGGCGCCACCGTCGCCGCGTCCAACCGGCTCGCCGCGCAGCTGACCGGGCGGGCGACGGTCGCCCTGGTCTGCCGCGAGCCGGCGCCGGCGTCCGGTGCGCCGGCGCCCACCGGGCCGCAGTGGGTGGCCGTCGACCTCACGGACCCGAGCGTGCAGGCGCCCTGTGCGGTCGAGGACACCAGGCGCATGCTCGGCCGCTACGAGCGGGAGGGCTACCGGCCCGTCGTGGACGGCGGCGGCCTGCTCCTGCTGAAGCGCCCGTAGCCTCCGGCGACCCCCCTGGTTCGACTTGACCGCGGTGGTGCGGTGCGCCACCATTCCACTATTGAACTAGTGAAAGGGCGATGCGAGTGTGATCGAGTACCGCATCGAGCGGCGCAGCGGCGTCTCCACGTACCAGCAGATCGTGCAGCAGACCAAGCAGGCGCTGCGGCTCGGGATGCTCCAGCCGGGGGACAAGCTGCCGACCGCGCGGGAGGTGGTCGAGCAGACCGCGATCAACCCCAACACGGTGCTCAAGGCCTACCGCGAGCTGGAACGCGAAGGGCTGGTCGAACCCCGACCGGGACTCGGCACCTTCGTCCGCCGCTCCCTCGCCCGACCGGAGGCGGCCGCCGACGGTCCGTTGCGCGCGGGACTGGTCGGGTGGGTCGACGAGGCCCGGGAGGCCGGGCTCGACCGGGAGGACATCGACGCCCTGATGGCCTCCGTACTGGAACAGCGCTTCGAGACCGGGGTCGCCCCGGCGGCGCCGAACAAGGAGGGCGGGGGGACCGCATGACATCCGAGGCCGACAGCCGACCGGCGGTCGAGGCCGTGGGGCTGGGCAAGCGCTACCGGGGGGACCGGTGGGCCCTGCGGGACTGCAGCTTCACCGTTCCGGCCGGCCGGATCTGCGGGGTGGTCGGCGCCAACGGGGCCGGAAAGAGCACCCTGTTGACGCTGGCCGCCCGTCTGATCAAGCCCACCGCCGGGGAACTGCGGGTCCTCGGCGAGCCGTCGGGCACCCCCGAGCTGCGGACCCGGGTCGCCTACGTGACCCAGGAGAAGCCGCTCTACCCCTCCTTCACGGTGGCCGACACCCTCCGTCTCGGCCGCGAGCTGAACCCGCGCTGGGACGAGGACGTGGCGCAGAAGGTCGTGAACCTGGGGGAGTTGGACCACCGGGCGAAGATCGGTTCGCTCTCGGGCGGCCAGCGGACCCGGGTCGCGCTCGCCGTCGCCCTCGGCAAGCGCGCCGACCTGCTCCTGCTGGACGAGCCGATGGCCGACCTCGACCCGCTCGCCCGGCACGAACTGATGGGCGCCCTGATGGCGGAGGCTGCCGACCGCGGCACCACGATCCTGATCTCCTCCCACATCCTGCCCGAACTCGACGGCGTCATCGACCACTTGCTCCTGATGCAGTCCGGGCGCATCCGGCTCGCCGGCGACCTGGAGGAGATCCTCGACGGCCACCAGCTGCTCACCGGTGCGGCCGGGGCCGCCCAACTCCCCGACGACCTGGCCGTGGAGAAGCGCGTCCGGGGGCGTCAGGTCACTGCGCTGATCCGCACCGGGGAGGCGGTGGCGGGCCCGTGGGAGGCGACCCGGCCGAGCCTGGAGGAACTGCTGCTGGCCTACCTCCGCACCCCGATCGCCGACCGCCCCGGCACCACCACGCGTACCGCCGGCTCCGCAGAGCCCGACCGAGAGGCCGCCGCATGAGCACCAGCCTGTTGAACGGCCGGGCCGCCCAGGGGTCCGCCGACGGCCCGGCGGGCCCGACCCGTCCCGCGCGCCGACCGACCGGGCTCTTGTGGCTGGCCCTCCGGCAGAGCCGGTCCGCGATCCGGGTCACCGCCGCCCTGCTCGTCCTCGCCACCGTCGTGCTGCTCGCCATCCACTTCGTCGTCCAGGACCGGGCCGGGGTCATGGAGCAGAGGGGCTGCCTGGACTCGTCCTTCTGGGGGGAACAGCAGTGCTGGCCCCTGATCCAGCGGATCGACCTCGCGGCCCGGGCGTTCACCGATCTGGTCCAGCCCGCCGTCTTCGCGCTTCCCGTCGTGCTGGGCATGTTCCTCGGGGGGCCGCTGCTCGCCCAGGAGTACGAGCGCGGCACGATCCGCCTGGTGCTGGCGCAGTCCGTCGCTCCGCGTCGCTGGCTCGCGGCCCGGCTCGCCGTCGCCGGGCTGGTCGTCCTGCCGGCCGTCGGGGTGTTGTCCCTGCTGACCACCTGGGTGTGGTGGACCGACGTCATCCACGGTCCGGCCGGCTTCGACCCGCCGTTCCAGACCTCCACCTACCCCGCGCTCGGCCTGGCCCCGTTCGCCTGGTCGCTGTTCGGCCTGGCGCTGGGGGTGCTGGTCGGGGAACTGGTGCGCCGGACGGTCACCGCCGTGCTGGTGAGCGGGGTGCTGATGGTGATCGCGAGCGTCGTGATGCGGCTGGTCCGGCCGTACCTCTGGCCGGTGGTCGACGCCGTGGTGCCGTACGACGAGTCCATGGGCGGCTTCATGCAGCCCACCAACGCCTGGCTGGTCGAGCGGGGCATCATCCTGCCGGACGGCACGAGGGCCCCGGACGGGTACTGCGTGGCGAGCTACGAGTGCGACGAAGCGGTCGGCGCCTGGGGGCACTACCACCCGGTCTCGCACTTCGTCCCGATCCAGCTCGTCGAGACGGGCATCCTGGTCGTGCTCGCCGTCATCGCCCTCGCGGTGGTGTTCCGGCGGATCGCCAGGGCCTCGGGCTGAGGTCCGGGCGACCGTCGGCCGTTCGGGCGCGATCCGCAAGTACGTCGTCTCGGACACCTCGGGCACCTCGGACGATTCCGGGCCGGTCCGGGCGCAATCCGGGCCGGCGCCGCCCGCTCCGGCGGTGTCGCGTCGTCACCGGGCCTTCCGGCCCGGTGCGTCGGCGAGGGCGGTGACCTGCCCCGCCGGGGGCGGCCCGTCCCCGGCGCGGGCCCCTGCCGGACGACGACCCGGTCGACGAACTCCGGCGGGAGCCGGGCCCCGACGTGCGTGTGCCCGCACCGGACACC